>JAFSLL010000239.1 GCA_017448455.1 Oscillospiraceae bacterium
CAGGCATTACGGAAAAGGCAGCGTGATTCTGCACGCGGGCGACTCCACTTCCCGGCTCGGGATCGTGCTGTCCGGGAGCGTCACCATCGAGAGCAACGATATCTGGGGAAACCGCACGGTGCTGAACCATGTGGACTCCGGAGGCTGTTTTGCCGAGACCTACGCGCTGCTGCCCGGGAGCGTTCTGCTTGTCGATGTGGTCGCCAACGAGGACTGCAGGATTCTCTCTCTCGATGTCGGCGGTCTGCTGCAGATGCCGGCAGAATCGGCATGGCATCGGAAGTTCGTCGGAAATCTGCTGCTGGTCACGTCTCATAAAAACCTGAGTCTCTCCGGAAGGAGCTTCCATACCGCGCCGAAAACGATCCGCGGGAGGATTCTCTCCTACCTGAACGCCGTCTCTCTGCAGAAACACAGCGCGGCCTTCGACATCCCCTTTGACCGGCAGCAGCTGGCGGACTACCTCAATGTCGAGCGGACAGCGCTTTCCAAGGAGCTTGGGAAAATGCGCGCAGACGGTCTGATCCGCTGCCGGAAGAATCACTTCACCCTTCTGTAAGCTCCCCGACCGGTTTTTCTTTCCGTCTATCTATGGCTATTCACCGAAAATTGTGTTATACTGGTTTACCATCCGCGGCAGGCAGTCAGCAGTCTGTACCGGAAAAGGAGAACCCGCATGAACCTGTTTCGAAAGAGAAAAACGGCACCGGCGCCGGTTCCCTACCCGCCGGAGCAATACGAGCCCGTCCTGCGCAGCAGCATCTGCACCGGGGAAAAGACTGCATGCATGCGCGACCGTGAGACCGGCAGGCTGCATGAGGTCATGCTGATCCGGGACCCCTCCGAGCTGGAGGAATTCGCGGTCCGGTACGGGGTCGACGTAAAAGAAATCCGCACAGTTTATTAACGTAACAATCAGAACATGGGAAGGCAGGAGAAAGAAGGATGTTTGTACCGCAGCGAGGCGGCGTTCTGGACGCTTCCGACTTCGTCATTCTGGCGGACTACGTACCGGGAATCATTCAGGAAATCCGCTATTATTCCACCTACAACTTCATCGGTGACCGCATCGACAGCTACGAAGAGCCCAGCGCACTGCTGACAAAGCAGGCAGCAAGGGCCCTGAAGACCGTCAGCAACGAGCTGAACGTACAGGGATACCGCCTGAAGGTTTTTGACGCCTATCGCCCTGTCAAAGCCGTCCAGCACTTTGTTCTCTGGGGAATTGAGGATCTGGATCTGAGGATGAAGCCCTTTTTCTACCCTGATCTGGAAAAACAGGAGCTGTTTGCCAAAGGCTACATTGCCAGCAAGTCCTCGCACAGCCGCGGCAGTACGGTTGACCTGACGCTGCTGGACATGCAGACGGGAAAAGAGGTGGACATGGGCAGTCCCTTCGATTTCTTCGGTGAAATCTCCCATCCGGATTACCGGGGGATCACCGCGGAACAGTTTCAGAACCGCATGCGCCTGCAGAAGGCGATGATCCGCGGCGGCTTCCTGCCTTACGACTGTGAGTGGTGGCACTTTACTCTGAAGGATGAACCGTTTCCGGATACCTACTTTGAGTTTCCGGTTTCTTCGGAATATTTGAGAAGAGGATGATTCTCATGAGAGAAATCCCGATTACCTCCATACAGTCTGTCAGAATCGGGCAGACCGAAAACCTCAAGGCCGGCACCGGCTGCACCGTTGTGATCTGTGAAAACGGCATGGCCGCTGGTCTGGATGTACGCGGCGGCGGCCCCGCCTCCCGGGAAAGCCAACTTCTGAATCCGCTGACGGCTGCGCATCAGATCCACGCCATTGTGCTTGCCGGCGGGAGTGCTTTCGGCCTTGGGGCCGCCAACGGCGTCATGCAGTATCTGGAGGAGCACGGCATCGGCTACGATGTCGGCGTGACCAAAGTGCCGCTCGTCGTACAGTCCGATCTCTTTGACCTGACCGTGGGTGACGCCTTTGTCCGTCCGGATTCCGCCATGGGCTATGAAGCTGCGAGACGCGCCTTCGAGTCGCCGAACTATCAGGACGGCGGTTACGGCGCCGGCTGCGGCGCCACTGTCGGAAAGATCTGCGGAATGGAAACCTGCATGAAGAGCGGTATCGGCAGTTACGCCGTAGAAATCGGTGAACTGCAGATCGGAGCAATCGTCGCGGTGAACGCACTGGGTGATGTATTCGACTGGAAGAGCGGGAAGCAGATCGCGGGGCTTCTCACGGAGGATCATTCCGCGCTGCGCAGCACTGCAGACCACATGAAGGCCTCCATCCAGGTTATCGATAACCGCTTCACTGCCAACACCACGCTCGCCGTCGTCATCACCAACGCGCAGTTTATCAAACCGCAGCTCTGCAAGATTGCCGGAATGGCTCACAACGGCTACGCACGGGCAATCCGTCCCGTACACACCAGCGCTGACGGTGACAGCATTTACACGGTCTCTGTCGGTACTGTCCAGGCCGACCAGGACCTGGTAGGCACGCTCGCGGCGGAAGTCGTCAGCGAGGCAATCAAAAAAGCCATCCTCAGCGCGGAGAGCGCCTACGGATTCCCCGCGGCAAAGGACCTGACGCTGTAAGCGCCCGGGATCGTTATTCTATCATATTACGCGGACTCCTGTTCCGCGCGGAGGCATTCTGTGAAGAAAGCAAAACGGGCCTTACTGGCCAAATTATGGGAGGCGCTCATCTCGGTTCTGCCCGTCATGGCGCTGGTCCTGATTCTCTCGTTTACCCCGTTCGCGAAGCTCAGCTGGACAGAGCGGCTTGTCTTCCTGTTCTGTTCGGTCTTTCTGGTTCTCGGCATCGGTCTGTTCAACCTCGGCGCGGACCTCGCCATGACGCCGATCGGCCGGCATGTCGGCGAAGGTCTGACCAAATCGGGACATCTCCGGATTCTGGTAGGAACCTGTTTTCTGATGGGCGTGCTCATTACGGTCGCCGAACCGGATCTGTCTGTCCTTGCCGGCCAGATTGAAGCGGTCATCAACCCCACGCTCCTGATCGTGACGGTCGGCCTTGGAGTCGGTCTTTTCCTGGCACTTGCGGTGATCCGCATGATCACCGACACAGACTTCACCGCGCTGCTTCTGTTCTTCTATATGCTGATGTTCGCCTTCGCGGCGCTGATGATCTCTTCCGGGAAAGCCTCGTTCCTGCCGCTTGCCTTTGACTCCGGCGGCGTTACGACCGGACCGATCACTGTGCCCTTTATCATGGCGCTCGGCGTAGGCATCGCCCAGACGCTGGCCGTGCGCGGCGCCAACCAGAACAGTTTCGGCCTCATCTCGCTCTGCTCGGTCGGCCCGATTCTGGCAGTCCTGCTCCTCAGTCTCAGCGCAGGCAGCGGGCAGATTCACTATCCCCTTCCGGATTATACGATTCATTCCGGCTTCACGCCGGCGTTCTGGCCCCTCCTGCTCGAGACCAACCTGGAAGTCGCGAAATCCCTGATGATGATGGTTGCCTTTTTTGTCGTACTGCAGATCTTTGTCCTGCACCTGCCCAGGCAGCGGCTGCTTCAGATCCTGATCGGACTGCTCTTCGCCTTTGTCGGTCTGGTAACCTTCCTGGTGGCTGTCTCTGTCGGCTACATGCCGATCGGCTACCACATCGGCAGAAGCATGGCCGCCTTCAATCCCCACGTTCTGACGGCCTTCGCCTTCCTGATCGGCATGGTGGTCGTCCTTGCGGAGCCTGCGGTGCATGTACTCACCCAGCAGGTTGAGGAAGTCACCTCCGGTGCGGTCACCCGCCGTCAGATGCGGATCGCCCTTTCCGTCGGTGTCGGTCTCTCCATCGGGCTGTCCGTAATCCGCCTGATCTACGGCTTCTCTCTGCTTTACTATCTCATCCCGGGTTACCTGCTCTCGCTCGGTCTTTCATTCTTTGTGCCGAAGATCTACACCGCCATCGCCTTCGACTCCGGCGGTGTCGCCAGCGGACCGCTGACCAGCAGCTTCATCCTGCCGATGGCCATCGGCGCCTGCGTGGCGCTGCGCGGCGCGGACGCAGTAATGGATTTCGCCTTCGGTGTTGTCGCACTGGTCGCGATGACCCCGCTGATCACGATCCAGTCTCTGGGCTTCCGCTCCGTACTGTCCCGCTTCATGTGGGAGAAAGCCGCCATCCGGAAGATTCTCTCCGCGGATGACGCCCAGATCATCTATTTCAAATGAGGAGGACAAGCGATGGCTGAACAGCATTCCACCGGCAAAGACAGCAATATCGCCCCGAACAGGCTGATGCTGCTGATTACCATTGTCCACAAGGGCAAGGGCACTTTCTTCTCGGACTTTCTCCAGAGTTTCGGGGCCAACCTGCAGGTCTGTCTCGTTGGAACCGGAACCGCGGAAGCCAACCTGATCGAGTTTCTCGGACTGAAAGACAGCAAGCGAAGCGTCATCTTCAGCGTAGTGCGTGAAGACCAGCTGGACGCCATCTTTGAAGCGCTGGAGGAACGCTTTGTTACCGTCAACCGCGGAACCGGCATATCCTATGCCATTCCTCTTTCCAGCGTCATCGGAAAACTGAGTTACGGCTTTCTGAGCAACGACAGCCGTGTGATAAAAGGAGATCAATCATGATGGAACAGGAATATGAAGCCGTCTTCTGCGTGGTAAACGCAGGATTTTCAGATACGGTCATGACAGCAGCCAGAAAGGCCGGCGCAAGCGGCGGCACAATCCTCAAAGGCCGCGGCACAGCCGGGCGCGGGGCTGAGGAGCTCTTCAACATTACGATCCAGCCCGAAAAGGAAATCGTCATGCTGGTTGTCCCGCAGGAGATCAAGGACAATGTTCTGCGGGAAATCTACGACTCCGCCGGGCTCGCGCACGAGAGTCAGGGCATCGCCTTCTCCATGCCGGTCGCACGCGCAATCGGCCTGAAAAACACGACGAAACCGGCTCCGACTCCTCCGTCCGAAACCGGCCTCGACAAATAAACCCATCTGCCAAAACGGCGCGTACCGGATCCTTTTTGACCCGACACGCGCCGTTTTTCTGTTTTGTTAAGTTTACATAATATTTCTTTTACTGGTAGACCGTCAGCGTACCGGAGATGCTCAGGATCTGCAGGTCGTAGGAATCAATGACCACGTTTCCGCCCACCGGGTCGACGATGAATACCTTATAGGTATCGAAGACGGACTGGCCGGGTGTGAGGCCCGTCACGGACGGGTTTCCGCCCTCCTCATAGGAATCGTTCATGCTGGGGCTGCCGGAAAAGGTCATGTTCTCAAAGTCGAATGAGATCCCGCTGCCACAGCGATAGGCGGATCGACCGGTATATGAAACCGTCACCTCATTGACCGCGTCCTCGGCAAGGAGCAGTTCGTCCCTGACGGCGAAGCTGTGCTTCTGGGTTCTGGCCTTATAGGCGCCGCTGCTGTCGAATTCATCGGTATAGCTGTCTACCCACTCAAAGTAATCCTGGTAATTGTCCAGTGTGATCTGCACTGTGACCTTCTCGGTTTTCGGCTGCGCTTCCGGTACGGCGGGCGCTTCGGGAGCCGCGGTATCGCTCGGAACAGCGACCTCGACCGGCGGGACTGCGGACACCGGCTCTCCCGCGTTGTTCGTCGCCGGCGTGACCGTGGCAACGGTCGGGACAGCCGCCTGCTCCTTCTGCGGCGCGGTCTCTGTCTGCGCGGCCGGCGCGGCGGCACTGTTCACTCTGGCGTTGCTGCCGCAGCTGCAGAAGGTCAGGCAGATGGCAAGGACCAGAAGCAGGGAAAAGATATTCTTCATCATAGACTCTCCTTTTTTTCCGGGATCTGTGCTCCGGGGAGCGGGACGGACAAAGGCACGGAGTGAGATCTTTCCGTCCTCTGTCTGTTTATACGAAGGAAAGCCCAAACGGGACATTTTATTCAAAAATATTTTCCACAGGGGAATACATGCGGGAAGCGGCGGGACTGCCATAGCGCATCGCTTTCCCCTCTCCGCCGAAAGCCTGCGCATCGGCACAGGGGATGGCGGAAAGAAAGTCAAGTTTTACTGCCCTGCGCGGTCAGATTCGTTGATTTCCTTGTTCCGCCATGATATAATTTATCATACCCTTGGTTACACCACGCGGCTTCCGCCGCTGCAGAGGAGTGCTGAATATGCGCGAAGACCCCGCTTCCCTGAAACAGCAGATTGAATCTTTACAGGAGGAGAATCTCCGACTTCGGCAGGAGCTCAGTGAGGCACAGAGTGCAAACCTTGCAAAAGAGGCCTTTCTAAGCAGCATGTCCCATGACATTCGCACCCCGATGAACGCAATCGTCGGCATGACTGTGCTGGCGAAGAATCACATTGATGAAAAGCGCAGGGTTGCCGATGCGCTCAGCAAGATTGAAACTGCCAGCGCGCATCTGCTGAGTCTCATTAACGATGTCCTCGACATGGCACGCATCAACTCGGGCAGGATGCAGATCGCAGAAGAACTCTTCTCTTTGAGTGACCTTCTGTATGACACGCTGACGATTGTCCGTCCGCAGGCAGAGCAGCGCAAACACAGTTTTCGCTTTGAAGCCCACAGCATCCTGGAAGAGAGCCTGTATGGTGACGCCTTGCGGCTGCGGCAAATATTTGTGAATATTATCAACAATGCCGTCAAGTATACGCCGCAAGGGGGAGAGATCCGCGTCTTTGTGGCTGAGGAGATGGCGCAGGACCGCTGTAACCTGGTTTTTCGCTGCCAGGACAACGGCATTGGCATGACAGAGGAGTTCCTGCAGCGCATCTTTGACCCCTTTGAGCGGGTAAGCAGCGCCACCATCTCCGGAGTGGAGGGAACCGGCCTCGGAATGAGCATTGTCAAAAAGCTTATTGAAGCAATGGAGGGCAGCATACAGATTCAAAGCGCTCCCGGCGCGGGGACTTCCGTCACAGTAACCGTTCCGCTGCGTTTTGCCGGAGACCAGGTTCACGCCAAAGAGCTGGAAGGAAAGCAGATTTTAATTGTCGAGGCTGACGCCGAGCTGCAGACACTTTATCGTCAGTACCTGGAGGATGCCAAAATCACCTGCACACTGGTATCCTCTGCCTCAGAGGCAATCAGCGCCATCACCGAAGCAGAATTCAACTCAGCCCCGTTTGCCTGCGCAATTCTCGGGCGCTCTTTCGGTGCCGGAGCAGAACTTTTTGAATTTGCCGCTCACCTTCATCAGGCAGACCGCGAAATGGTCCTGGTTCTCGTGAGTGACGCCGACTGGCCCGCTATCGAGTATCACGCAAACCGCAGTGGAATTCACGCCTTCATACCGGTGCCGTTTTTCCGAAAATCTCTGCTGAACGGGCTTGCGCTGGCCATGCAGAGTTCAGCCCATGAGACCGGAAGCCTCGGGGTCCCGGATTTGACGGGAAAACGTCTGCTTCTGGCAGAAGATAACTTCATCAACCGGGAGATCGCCTGCGAGATTCTTGCACAGACCAACGTGCAGGTAGACTGTGCTGAAAACGGCCAGGAAGCCGTGGATCTGTTTCACAATTCAGCTCCCGGCACATACACGTTGATCCTGATGGATATCCAGATGCCGGTACTGGATGGCTACAGTGCCACCCGCGCCATCCGCAGCGGAACGCACCCGGATGGCAAACGGATCCCAATCTGGGCCATGACTGCCAATGCATTTGCTGAAGATATTGCAAAGGCGGAAGAGGCCGGCATGAACGGTCACCTCGCAAAACCAATCGACATTGAGCAGCTGATGCAGACTTTGCGTGGACTGCTCTGAGGGAAGGAGAACAGCAATGCTGCCGTATCAGGAACGCTACCTGAAAAATGTGCAAGAGATTGCAGCCCTCTTCGGGGAGCTGAAGCATTCCCCTGAACAGCAGCTCCAGATAGCGCAACTCCGGAAGGAGAACAACCAGCTCCTGAATCATAATCTTTTTCCTGCTCTGGATCAGCTTTATAATGCATCGGCCGAAACAATCAGCGGCCTTGAGGAATTTGCCGGCGGGCTCATGGACTGGAGCAGCAATCTGGACTGTGGTCTGTATCTCACCATTCACGAAGCGCTGCTGAGGCTCTTTCGCCTTCGCCGTGACCGAAACCAGGTCATCAAGGAACTCTATATGGTTGGCATGGGGCTTTATTACCAGTCCAGAAGTCTGCAGGGGATCAGCAGCGCAGAAGTAAAGGCATTTCATTTCCGAAACGAAATGGTTTTCACAGAGGCCGGCTCCTATCTGAAGTTCTTTGAGGAGATCCATGACGAGGAGACGCGCGGATATATCATCCGGAGTCTTGCCAACATCGCAATCTGTTCAGAGGACCTTCGGCGGCGTGTCGCGATCAGTAGCCGTGTACTGAAGATCGTGCAGGACGACTATTACCGTTCGCTTGCCCCCTCCCTCCCCTGGGATGTTTTTCTCCGCCGGACCCATCAGCAGATGAGTTCCAACCGGGCGGTTCTCTCCAAAGGGAATCTCACTGCCGATGAACTTGCAGCCGTTCTGGAATCCTGTGAAGAGGTGTTCCGACCGGAGGAGGAAACCGACACCCCGAATATTCGCTGGCTCTGGCCCTACTATGAGATGGAATACAGCTGCGGCTTTGCAGACCTCTCCACCACACTCAAGCGCATGGAAAGGCTGATCGGCGCTGCATCGCCGGAGCAGACGGATTATTCCGGGCTTTATGCCAATGTGCAGCTTCCTGTCTACTATGGAACGCTGATGCGGGACAACCCCGCTCTGCAGACGAAGCCGGAGCATGTGCGTTTTCTTGCCCTTGCATACGGGAAAATGCTGCATACTCTGCAGAACGTCCATGCGGAACAGTTTTCAGACTTTTTCATCTATAACATCTGTCTGGTTATTTCCGATTATTATGAGATGGAAGGCGTCCCCACCTATCAGGAAGTTACCGCACAGCTCATGCAGCAGTTGGGCGGTCCGCTGTATATCCGTTCCCTGCGTACGGGGACCCTCATGCGTGTTTTCAGCAGCGCTGTTTTTGATCGGGACCCAGAATTCTTTGACGATATTGAATGGCTACAGGCGATCCAGAACACTTCAGAAAAACGCCGTACGCTGGAAGACTTTGCAGAACAGTGCGGCCTTTATCACGACTTCGGTCTCATCAAGATGAACTTTGAACGCATCTGCCAGACCCGGGATCTGTTCGAGAACGAACAACAGCTCTATGAACTGCACGCCATCTCCGGTTACGACGATCTCGCCGCGCGCGCTTCTACCGTCCGCTATGCAGACATTGCCCTTGGCCATCACCGCTGGTATAACGGTGCCGGCGGATACCCAAAGCACTATGTGCGCAACAATTCTCCCTATCGGCAGATGACAGACCTCTGCAGCATCTGTTCCTTCCTTTCTGAGAAAGATTCAGCGAACTTTGATGACGCGGTTGCAGAGGTTCTGGAGCTGGAAGGAAAGCGCTTTTCGCCCCTGCTGACAGCTATTCTCGCCGAGCCCGCAGTGAAGGAACAACTGCGGGAAGTATTCCATACCATCTGAAAACGACGCAGGAAAGATTATACTCTCATTATCACAGTTGACAGCACCCGGGTACCGTGGTCAAACGGTATCCGGGTGCTGCTTTTACTGTCTGATACTTTGCTGTTTATTTGGACTTCTTATACTTCTTCGCGATCAGAACCGCACCGCCGAGGAGCAGGAGGCCTGCTACAACGTCCGCGCCGATCAGGATCTTCTTCCAGGTCGCCATGCCGGTCTGTGAATGCTCTTCGTCATAGGCCCAGCTGTTGACCGTCGTGTAGAGGATGTTGTGGGTTGCTTCACGCATGTATCTGACGTTGGAGGCCGCCGTTTTGTCGGTAACCTGGTTCGGGCCGCCGGCGAAGGTGGAGAGCATCGCGTCGACACCGTTGGCGAGTGCCTCGTCCGCGTTCATGAAGCCGTGACCGTTGTTGCGGAAGAAGTCGGAGACCACGAAGCCGCGGAAGCCCCATTCATCACGGAGGATCGTCTTCATCAGCGCGCTGGATTCGCCGACCCAGATGTTGCCGATGTAGGCCCAGGAGGCCATGGCCGCGTTCACGTCGACCGCCTTGGTGGCAATCTCAAAAGGCTTGAGGTAGATTTCACGCATGCTCTGCTCGGTTGCCCAGGCACAGACCATCTTGCCGTTGCAGTCATACATAGCGTAGTGCTTGATGGTAGAGTAAACGCCTTCCTTCAGGGCACCCTTCACCGCGTCCGCTGCCATGAAGCCTGCCAGCACGCCGTCTTCGGAGAAGTACTCGTAGTTACGGGCAGTAAAGGCGGAGCGGTGCATGTTCATGGCGGGAGCGTACCAGCCGGTGGAGCCGAGCTCCTTCGCCATCTTGCCCATCATCTCGCCCCACCGCTCCGCGAGCTCATGGCTCCAGGTGCAGGTGATGACAACCTCAATGGGATAACCGACAGAACCGCCGCCGGTGAAGTTGTTGTTGATGGCGGCAGGGCCGTCCGAGTCAACGTTCTGCAGCTTGCCGATGGAGGGAATCGCAGGGGTCTGGTAGCCGGAGAGGGCGATCATGTTCGCCATCTCATCGACGGTGAGCTGATCCAGCAGATCTTCCCACATCGGGTCGTCGTAGGCCTTACCGCGCAGGTCGGTGAGCATCAGGCCGTTCTTGGCGCCGAGCGTGGGCATGGTTTCGTTCGGGTCGATGTAAGCGTTCGGGTCATAGTTGGAGTTGAGGTGATAGCCGTCGATATACTGCGCCGGCATATCCAGATCCGTGGGCGCTGCGGTCGCGGTCTCAAAGTTTGCGAAGTGGTCGGCGCGGGAGAGGTACTCCGCGGTACCGCGCGCGTCCTGAAGGACGTTCACCGCCGCAACATCGTCGGAAGGACGGGGATTGCTCTCATCATACACCACCGTGCTGTTTACGGTGTAAACGCGGCTGTCAAGCTCGTTGTGGGAATCGGACTTGATGGAGATGGTGTAGTCGCCCGCCTCAAGGACGTAGCAGCCGGCGCCGAGTTCGTCATAGGAGGCGAGATCTTCCGTTTCGAAGCTAAGGGTGAGCGTCTCGCTCTGACCCGGCTCGATCATACCGGTCTTCTCATAGCGTACCAGGTTGGCGCTGGCCTTCTCAATGCCGCCATTGGTATAGGGAGGATTGAAGTAGACCTCCACAACGTCCTTGCCCGCAACAACGCCGGTGTTGGTGACGGTGACATCGAAGCTGATGGTCGTACCGTCAACACGCAGATCGGACATCTCCTGGGTAAAGCCGGTGTAGCTCAGGCCGAAGCCGAAGGGATACTGCACGATGCTGTCATAATCGAAGCTGAAGGCAGGCTCCTCGCCTTCCCCGGCAGCCTCGGCGCAGAGCATGGCCTCCTGGTATGCCGTCTCATAGAACTTGTAGCCGACATAGATGCCCTCGACATAGTTGATAAAGGAGGGCGCGTAATTGGTGGGAACGCCGGCGTTCATGCCTTCCACCGTCATGTGCAGCATGTTGGCATAATCGCGCTTCTCGGCATTGTTCCAGTAAGGAGTCGTCTTCATGTCATAGACGAAGGTATCGTTGGTACGGCCGGAGGGATTCACGGTACCGGCGAGGATCTCGCCCAGAGCGGTGAAGCCGACGTTGCCCGGGCCGGCAGCCCAGATGAGGCCCTTGATGGAGTCATATTCCTCGACAAAGCCCAGCTCGAAGGCGTAGGCGCCGTTGTAGACGACGATGACATTGTCGAAGTTGTCGCAGACAAGTTTGACCATGTCTTTCTCGGTGTTATTGAGCTGGAGATAGTGGTCGCCCTCGTTCCAGTCGGCATACTTCTCGGAGTTATCGGTGTAGATCTCGCAGTTGGCCATGTCCTGCGGGATGTCGTTATGGCCCTCGCCGGCGAGACGGGAGATGACGATCACAGCCGTATCGGAAAAGGCCTTCGCGTTGTCGATCAGGCTCTGGCTGTAATTCTCAGCCGGAGGCTCCGGAAGGTTCCAGTTCTGCGCGGTGATGGATACCGCGGCGCGGTCCGGCGCGAAGGCGGTATAGAAGTCGATCAGTTCCTGGTTCACTTCGAAACCGGCGTTCTGAATGCTCTCAATAAGGCTGACCTTGGCATACAGGTCGTTGATGCCGCCGGAACCGGCCCCGCCGTAGACAGGATTGGTGGAGCTCCAGCCGAAGAGGTTGAGCTTCGCGGTGTCTTTCAGCGGGAGGATGTCCTCATTCTCCAGCAGGACAAATCCCTCTTCCGCAATCTGCAGCGCCACGGCAGAAGCCTCTTCCGCCAGTTCGTCCGACACCTTGGTCGGGGTCGGCGCGCTGCCTACGAGGTTCAGCAGAGCGGACATCGGTCCGGTGCAGATCAGGTTAATCACAAAGATGACAGCGAGCAGCGCTGCCATCCAGGTCTCCCCGCGAACAAACTTTTTCTTCGCTGTGGGAAGCTTTTTAACGGCGATGCTGATGGCGATGGCGGCCACAAGCGCCACGCCGATGGCGATAAAGTAAGGAACCAGTCCCTGCAGAACGCCGATCAGGTCTTCCATCTCAAAAGAGATCATGAGTTTTCCTCCCGAATAATATTTCCGATTTCCGGATTGATTGTGGCTCAAGAGTAACAAAAAAGGAGGAAAAATACCAATACACATTCCGTTTTTTCAAAAAAACATGGACAGGTTCCGAAAAACTGTCTATAATGTCAATCAGGAGAAAGAAGATCTGACAGTGGGAAAGGGATGGTTTCCGATGGCAGACAAACGTACGATGATCACCAAAATGGCTGTAAAAGACGGGATGCTGGAACTCCTGTCCAAGACCTCTTTTCAATATGTCACGGTCTCCGCCTTATGCCGGGAAGCCGGTGTCGGACGGGCGACCTTCTACACCCATTACACCGGGCTTACCGACGTGATCGACGAGCTGGCGGAGGACGCCATTCAGGCGACAAAGCGCGCCAAAGCCCCCGGTTTTGCCGGTATTGTTGAGCTCGCGGGCAGGATGCGGGAAACGACGGACCCCGCCGCGCTCGCGCCGTATATGGAACTCCTCCCGGTCTGTCAGCGCGTGGCGGACAACCCGAAATACAAAGTGCTCTTCAGGGATCCCTTTGTCTCGGAGTACATGCTGATGAACATTTACCGCCGGGAACGGGAGCACATACTGCCCTTCCTGACGAAGAACTACAACCTCAGCCCGGAACAGGCGGATAAGATTTTCCTCTTTTCCGTCACCGGCGCCTTCGCCGTCAACCGCGCCATGGGCTGGAAGAAAGACGAGTCCTGGTACCAGGTGCAGAAGGCCCTCCTGACCTTCCTTGAGGGCGGTTACCAGGCCCTGTCCCGGCTGTAGACGCTTCTCATAATTCTGCCGCGCCTCTCCAGAGGCGCTTTTCCTGCCCGAAAACCAAATCCACCGGGATCGGACCCGGTGGTTTTGGTTTTTTTGATGTTACCCCGGTATGACGCCTGCCGGCGCCGGGCCTCTTATTTTTCCTTGCGG
>JAFSLL010000240.1 GCA_017448455.1 Oscillospiraceae bacterium
CGAAGGAGTGTCAGGAAGAATTCAAACGCTTCGGGACAGAGGGAAAATGTATCGAGGCAAGGGAGCTGATCATAGCTCTGCCGGAGGAATACACGCAGTTTGATCCCAGCCAAGTGCTGCGGGAGTTCACGGAGCAGTTCAAGAAGCGGTACGATGTGGAATGCGTCTCGGCACTCCACCACAACAAGACGAAGAAAAACTATCATATCCATCTGATCTTTTCGGAGCGGCGCTTGCTGCCGGAGCCGGAGGTCAAGATCGCCACCCGCAGCGTGTTCTATGATGAAACCGGCAAGCGGGTCCGCACGAAGAAAGAGATTACCGGCGAGGACGGTATGATCCGGGAGGGCTGCACCGTCATCAAGAAAGGCGATGCCTACGAAAAACACCTGTTCACGGCAAAGGACGAGGTATTCAAGAATGAGCTGTTTCTGGATGTGGCCAAGCAGTTCTACACCGCCCTGATCAACCGCCACATTCACGACCCGGAGAGGCGCTTGAAGGTCTTTGACCCGAACAGCGTATATCTCCCGACAAAGAAGATCGGGAAGAACAACCCGAAGGCAGCGGAGATCGAGGCGGACAATGCCGCACGGCAGGACTGGAACAGAACGGCGGATATGGCGTTGGTGTCTGGAATCGCCGAAGCCAAGATCATAGAGATCAGGAATGAACACGTCTACGACGAGGCCTCCCGTTCCGTGCAGAAGCACGGCTGGCTGCCGGGACTGTTCCGGGAGATCATCCAAAAGGCCAAAGAAATCCTACAGGTATTGATACGGGAAACGGAAGCCCCGCCCAAGCCAACCCTGTCCGTTGACATGGCGGAATACCGCAAGATGCAAAAACTGATGGTCAAGGTTCAGGATGAAGCCAGGGCAGTCAAGCAGCTCATGCATGGGGAGCTTCCCAAGCTGGAAAAACAGCTTGCCGAGACGACAGGACTGTTCAAGGGCAAAGAGCGTAAGGCTCTACAGGAAAAGATCAACCGCATGAAACAGGAGATTGACCTCCGTATGGACCGGCTACCCGGTATCCTGAAAGCAGACGGCTACCCCGATGTGCAGGCATTCAAGCGGACGTATGACACCGCAACAGCCCTTGTAGAGCAGTACAACCGTGATCTCGCCGCATGGGAGCGGCAGGTCAGTGGAGAGAAGCAGCCCCAGCAGGTACCACCTGAAAAAGAAAGTATCCGAAAGAAGCTCCGGGATATGGAAGCGGAGGCCAAGCGTCGGAATGCCGAGCGGCGGCAGGAGCCCCGCCACCGTAGCTATGACTATGACAGAGGACGCTAAGACAGAAAAACACACCGTAGGAGAACCCTACGGTGCATACATAAAAACCGCCCTGCAAGTTTCGGCTTGCAGGGCTTTGAAAATTACATCACAGACTAAATTTCGAGATATTGAAATAACAGCGGCAGTATGGTATTCTTTTCTTGTTGGTTAATATGCCGATGGAGGATAATCATGGATTTTTTGACCGTAAGAGAAGCAGAAGAATTGTGGGGTATTACGGCACGCATGGCAACAAAGTACTGTGAAGAGGGAAGAATTCCAGGGGCATTCAAGAAAGGAAACCTTTGGCTAATCCCAAGTGATGCTGTAAAACCATTAGACCGCAGAAAGAAAAGAAATACTGGCAATTGAGTTTTAATGCAAAACGTTGTTTTTTGACAGGGAAAGGAGCGGAAAATGGATTTTGAAGTAAAACAGGTTTTCTTCTCATATGGAGATGTTTTAGCCCTGAATGGCATTTCGTTTTCCGCAAACCGGGGGCAGATTGTCGGATTGGTTGGAGAAAACGGAGCCGGAAAATCAACAATCATTAAAAACATCTATCGGTATCTGACTCCGGACAGCGGCACAATTACACTCGACGGGAAAGATATTTTTGCCTATCCTTCAGGGGCCTATCCCGTTTCATATATCCCTGATGTTCCTGTTTTTTATGAAGAATTATCTCTGTTAGAGCACCTCCATTTTATAAAGGCCATTTACCCGCAGGGGGGAGTGTCTATCGACGAAATGATTGAAAGGCTGGATATGAAGGAGCACCAGAACAAAATCCCAGCCGCTTTGTCCAAGGGCACTAGGCAGAAGCTGATGATAGCCATGGCTCTTATGCGGGAATTTGAACTGCTCATTGCAGATGAGCCCTTTTCAGGGCTTGATCCGAAGCAGATTGCTACATTAAAAGCCCTGCTGCTGGAACAGAAAGAAAAAGGAAAGATTGTTCTTTTGTCCAGCCATTTGCTAGACGTGACCGAGAACATTTGCGATCAGTACGTAGTGATAAAGAACGGTAAGCGCCTATTATCTGGTTCAAAACAGGAGTTGCTTTCAGCAACACAGCTTCCTGAGGACAGCACTATGGAGGCAGTGTATTTGAAATTGGTGGAACAAGATGAAGAATCAAGCTGAAATCCTGCTCTTAAAAAACAAGCTCCGGCTCATGAAAGGCACCATTCGTCATACATGGCAAGGCATCATCAGTGTCGTTATCGTTGGCGGTGTATTGCTGTATCAGTTCTTTTTCGTTATCGCGCAAGCCGGGTACGGGACTGGTGCTACGGAGAGGGGCGTGTTCTACTCATTACTGCTTGTGGCTGCCATTAATTCATTTCGGGTGTTTCTAAATCAAACACCGGCGTTCCGAGTGGAAGCAGCCTCTGTGCTGCATACATACAACACAAGCTATTTCAAAAAAAGCCTATTCCACAAGCAGTTTCTCTCTGTGCTTGTATCTGCCCTTGTTTCCGGTATTGTTGCTTGCGTTTTGAGTGGCGTCCTTTTCAACCTCGCCTTTTTGAAGCTTTGGCTCGTTCTCATGCTTTATATTTGTAACTGTTCATTCTTGTCGTGGATTTTCTACCACGCACAAGGAAAGATAAGGTGGGGCGTATGTGCTGCTTTTTTTCTTTGTACGTTCCTGCTTTTTTTGCACTCCGCACTTACTGCAGCAGCACTTGCCCTTTCCTTGGGTGCTGTTTGGATTTTTGCCCAGCGGTTTTTAATCTTGAACACACCGAAATACTTTGAGCGATTACAAAGCCTTGAGGCGGCGTCTGTTGCTGTCAGCCAGAATGACTATACGAGAATGCAGCAGCTAGCGGAGGAAAACCGTCCAGCATACGTTAGGGGCCCCATGCTGTACAATTTGAATCCTACAAAGAAATCTGCTCTATGGGTCAAAAGTCTGTTGGAGCTGTTTCGTATGCAACGGCAGCCGATCGTGCTTCTTGCCCTGCTTTTGCTGGTTGGGTGGGTTGTCAGCCGTACAAGTCTTTTTGCCTTCATGCCCTTGCTGGATGACCCTGCCATAACCCGTGTAATCGCTGTTTTTTGCACAACAACGGCATTAAGCGGTTTGTATCAACTGCTGATTAAGCAGGCAAAAACGGTATCCGACAAACGAAAGCAGGGACTGTCCCTTCCGTTTACGACAAACCAGATTGTCGTATCTTACGGAATGACGGTCATTATTCTAAACCTGCTTCTTACGCTTGCAATCAGCCTACTATATACAACTTTTTCAATGCGGCTTATCCTGCTTTTCTTTGCGGAAGTAATCGCTTATCTCGTGCCTTGCTGTACGCAGCTTTATGAAACACAGTTCCAACGTGGAGCGACCGCACTTTCAAACGCGCTTCTTTTTGCAGCGGTGTACTTTTTGCTGATGACTTAGCTTGAAGAAGAATAGATGGTTATCAGAATCATGAGAAATTTACTCCCTTGAAGCAACAGCAGCGGGGATCGCTCCCCGCCGCCCGATACCTCATACATAGATCAGCTCATGATTCACAAGCTCTGTTGCCCTGTCCCGGATGTTGTTCATTCGCTGTACCCAAAGCATTTGATCTTGGGCTTTGAGCTCTTCGGTGACGCCCTCACGCTCGGCCATCTGCTTTACCAACAGGAGCATTTGCTCCGTCGCCTTTTCGTTGATGTCGGCAAGGTATGTATTCAGCCTGCTGCTGGTCATCAGTTCCATGTACAGGGGTTTGCGCTCCTTCTTGATGTATTGCAGGTGCCGCCGCCCCCAAATGCCGATAGGTCTTTCCTCTTGAGCCGGTACTGCTAGGCAGGGAATGTAATAGTCGCCTCGCAGTTCGTACCACAATCCGTTGTTTTCGTCATATTTAGTCTTTTCCATTGTGAAATCCTCCTGTATAATAGTTCCGTTAATGTATTCGCACATATGTCACAGGCTCCCGATTGCCACACCTTGTTATATCCTGTTATGAGTTTTCCTTGCCCTTGCTTTTGCCCTTATGAGCGGCGCGGGCGTTGTAGAAACGGTGTAACAATTAATAAAGGGATTCGGTGAGCAGATCGCGGAAAATCCTTTGTTTTCAACGGTTTCAGAGGA
>JAFSLL010000241.1 GCA_017448455.1 Oscillospiraceae bacterium
ACAAAAGCTTCGGAAGCGGTGACACAGTTCTTTGCCATTCTCGGCGGAAGCGGCACCTATCTGAAAGCGGTGGACTACAACAAACAGTGGGCCGATTCCGCGGATGAGGCAGCGGAAGCCGCAAAAGAGTGGAAAAACCAGCTCATGAGCTTTGACACGCTCAATCGGTTGAACGATCAGACTGATACTTTCAGCGGCAGCGCCGGGAAATACAAAGACTATCAGAACATGTTCGAGGAAGCCAAAGTTGAAGGAAAGCTTGCTCAATTCTTCGGAAAAATCAAAGAAATGATTAATTCCGGCGAATGGGCGGCGCTCGGCAAGCTTCTGGGGGATAAGTTCAACAGTCTTGTCACCGGCTTTGACTGGTCCGGATGGGGCAGCAGAATCGGCAAGGCCATTCAGGGCGCGGCAGACATGGCATATAATTTCCTGAAATCTGACGGTTTTAGAAATCTCGGATATGGGATTATGCAACTGCTTGACAATCTCGGAAGCGAAATCAATTTTGAAACTCTCGGACGGCTTTCAATGAGAATCAAAACGGCGCTATGGGATGTTTTCGTTGGTGCTGTTGATTATCTGTCTACCCCCGGCGTTGCAAAGAATCTTGCAATCCGTTTGAGTAATTTCGTCATTGGTGCTCTCACGGAGCTTGCCGAATGGATTGAGGGCTTGGACCCGTACAGGATTGCTTATGCGCTGAAAGAGTTTTTCGGAAACATTCGATACGAAGAAATTAAAAATGCTTTCGTGCGGGTAGTAAGCTCGGCATGGTCACAGGCAATGTTGCTGAAAGAGCAGCTTTTCCCTGATGGTCTGCTTCCGACGGTTGCAACACATATCTCTAAGTGGATTGACCGTATAGACTGGAACTCTGTTGGTGATACCATCGTTACAAACTTCAACAGGGCATGGAATTTCATTTCCGATCAGTTTGACAAGATTTGGCCGCCTGAAAAGAGAAATGAGTTTATAAACAAAGTGCTTCAAAAGGCAAGTGAGATCATCACAACGGCTGTTCCGGCGATCCACAATATTTTGATGTACAATCTGGATGCTGCGCTGTTCGGTAAAAACTGGGCTGCTTATCACTGGTCACAAGGCGATTATGCCGGTAAAGAAATCATTATGGGCCTTATTCACGGCACAGATGATAAGATGGGTGACCTGGAAAAGCAGATGGAAGATGTTTCGGACACTGTGACGGACACAACGAAACGGATGCTTAATATCGGTTCTCCGTCTAAAGTCTTTGAAACAATCGGTCAAAATACTATGGCCGGTTTCCTTCTGGGACTATCGGAGAAGTTCAAGGTTATTACATCCTTCTTCAGCGGAATGGTATCTGCATTCTCTACGGTCGGTTCTGGCCTGGTAACTGCGCTTAAGAGCGGTTTCAACAGTCTGTGGGGTAGTTTCTCATCCGGTGTGTCTTCCCTGGTATCTACGCTTGTAAGCGGCATTTCCAGCACTGTACAGGGCGGATTCTCCGGATTGTCTACGGCCATCGGCAGCGCAGTAACGACCGCCAGCGGAAAGCTGAACGAACTGGCAAGCGCGGCGAGAACCAGTATCAGCACGTTGCTGGAAAACTCCAAGACTTCCCTGAACAGCATTGTCAGTGGCATTCAGGGTGCGATTAACGGCATTATCAGCAAAGCAAACTCCATCCTTGCCGGTCTGCGCGGCAGAAGCTATGCAACAGGCGGTTTCCCTGAAGACGGTCTATTCTTTGCCAACCATTCGGAGCTTGTCGGACAGTTCTCTAACGGTAAAACTGCAGTTGCAAACAATGAGCAGATTGTGTCCGGTATCAAGCAGGGTGTTTATCAGGCGGTCAGAGAAGCTCTCGGCGGGCAGTCCAACGGCAACGACGGGCAGCCGCTCAATGTGTACATCGGCGACGAGCTGGTATACAGCGGCTTTGCCAAGTACAGCAAGAGACAGCAGCTTATGTCAGGAGGGAGGGCTTAAACAATGGGTATCGGCAGACTCAGCAATCACTGGAAGGTGAACAGCACACCCTTTTATGAGCCTTCCCCGAAGACAACGGTGCTGCATACGTCCATCTCTTCCGCGGACAGCGGGAGAACCGAGGACGGATACATGCACAACACCTGGGTGCGGCAGGACATCGTGAAGGTCAACCTGCAATGGACGGCCCTGACCGGGAACGAAGTAGCGAACCTGATCAGTCTCATGCAGGGCAAGGAATTTACGCTGACGTACCGGGAGTTCGGCACGGACAAGACCGCCGAGGTCTATGTGGCGGAAGTCAACTATACCAAGGAATACGACGGACTGTACGATTCCGAAGGCGGTCTGTGTACGAACATCACCGCGGCGGCGGTGGAAAAATAAGGAGGGGACGCGGATGTATCAGGTGCCGAGCAAATACAAAAGCATCCTCGACAACGGCAATATTCAGGTCCGGTGGTACGGCAGAATCACGATGAAGGACGCCACACTGAAGGACTTCGACAACTCCCACATCTCGGAAGGAACCGGCACCCTGATCAAACGCTGTTCCGACGCCTCAAAAATTGAGATCGGAACGGCGTATACCTCCGAGCTGAGTCTGCAATTCAAGAATCTGAATGTGGACCGGTACAAGCTGTACGAGGGCGTGATCGGGATCTGGGCGCGGGTGGACCACTACGCGCAGATCGTGACATGGGAGGACGCCGGGGACTTCACCTGGGAAGACATGGGAGACCTCAAATGGTCTGAGCTGGGCGTGAAACCGATCAGCTACAATTTCCCGATGGGGCTGTACATCATCAAGGAGGCCATGCGCACGGCCAACGACA
>JAFSLL010000242.1 GCA_017448455.1 Oscillospiraceae bacterium
GGCAGAGAACAGATCCGCCATAGCCCTGTATGAGAGCGTGGGATTTGTAGAATATGGCAGAAACCCACAGGGCTTCCGTTCCCGATTGACCGGCTGGCAGGAGGTCGTGCTCATGCGGCTGGAGCTGGGCGGACAAAGCGCTATGTGAGGGACTGGCACAAAAAGCAGGGATAACACAGGAAAAAGGATGGTATTCATTCCATGAAAAGAAAAATCCTCATCTTTTCCGCCGCTTTGCTGGCAGTTGTAATGGCGTTACTATTCGCTTTTCTCCTGCTCTATGGGCCGAACTTCGGCATCTATCTGCGCAAGCCAAGCCCGCAGGCTTACGGGGAACGCGCGCTTGCCTTTATGGAAAATGGGTATTACTCCTCTGCAGAAGAGTGGCGAGAGGCAAAGGCGACGGCACAGGATGCGCTGCGCGCCGCGCAGAGCTATGAGGATACCTGGCCGATCCTGAGCCAAGCGCTCTACGCTGCAGGCGGCAAGCATTCCCGGCTGATCACACCGATGGAAGAGACGAAAGCCCGGGAGGACCCGATCACTCTTCCGCTGGTCAGCACAGACAGCATGGAGCACGGTATCGTGACCCTTGTGATCCCTGAATTCACACAGGGAGCGGAGCAAGCACAGGAATACACACAGATCGTGCTTTCCTGGCTGCGTGAACACCAGGACGCAGCCGGTGTGATCCTCGATCTGCGCGAGAATCGTGGAGGCGATCTGGCGCCGATGATCTGCGCACTCTCCCCCCTGCTGCCGGACGGTCCCTTGCTGGGCACTCGGTATGTAAACGGACAAATGAACACCATGACATTGGCAGACGGTGCGTTCTCGGGCGGGAGCGGTATGACAGTGGAGAGCTTCAAAATGCCCGAGACGATCCCCATCGCCATTCTGACCGACGACTGGACAGGCAGCTCCGGTGAGGCCGTGCTGCTGGCTTTCCGGGGTCTGGAAAACGTGCGCAGTTTTGGCTCCCCCACAGCGGGATATGCCAGCACCAACACCGTCTTCCGCCTGTACGACGGAACGCAGATCGTGCTGACCGTCGGAGCGGACGTGGCACTGCGCACAGGGGAAGTGTTCTGCGAGGAGCCGATCCCGCCGGATGTCTTGACTGACAGCCCCGAGCGGGAGGCTGCAGCATGGATCCGCAGTCGATAGCCGCGGAAAAATGAGCAGAAACCGTGGGGAATCAGCTGGTTTTCGCCGGGTGTTGGAGAGGGGTTTTTCAATTTAGGGGGAAAATGAAAGCAAAAAAGATATTAAAATGGGTCTGCGGAATCGCCGCCGTGATACTCGCAGCGCTGTTGCTCCTGATCGGCAGTTTTATCTATGTCACAAGGTACAAAATCTCAGATATCGATGCAGCGACTTCCCCGGATGGCGAGCATGAAATTGTATTTCAGGCTGTCGGGGAGCCGGACTGGCCGTTTGGATATTCACATGCAAGAATTGTTTTGAAGCGCAATGGCGAGACTGTTACCACACACAAATTTGACGTGGCAAACGACGGGGGTGTCCTTCATCCCGAAAACTGGAGCGTTCGCTGGGAAGAAAACTGCGTGAAAGTCATAATCTCTGGGGAAGAGCAGCCGGATGCTTTCTATACATACTATTTTGACGGTACTGTCCGGCATTGAATACCGATCATCTTTTTAAGCATGAGGTCACGATGAATATAGAAACGGACAGTTCATTTCAGTATCCGTCTAACAGAATTGTCTATCGCAGTGAAAACCAATTGCCTTCTCCGCAGGCGCGAATTGAAGTTCAGCGTTTTGACGTGGATGACTGAGCGATGTTTCGCATGACACGCTTCGTATCACGGATGTGAAAGGCCGTTTCTTGTGAGATTTACAGAGCTTCGATATCATGGATTCCGTCAGATGTGCAGACAGAAAGGACGGAATGAAGATGAAGCAAAACAAAAAGAAGAACTTGTGGATGGGAATCTGGTTCCTGCTGGCATTCCTGCTGTGGACGGCGCTGATACAATGCGTTGACGTGCAGGCGGCTGGCCCAAACGGAACAAAGATCGGCTTTGCAGCGATCAACCTTTGGTTTCATCATCTTACGGGCGTGCATATGACCGTTTACACGATCACGGATTGGCTGGGACTTGTCCCCATTGCCGTCTGCCTTGGCTTTGGAGTCGTCGGTGTCCTTCAGCTTATCCGGAGGAAGAGCCTCATCCGGGTCGATCCGGACATCCGTCTTCTGGGGCTGTATTATGTTCTGGTGATTCTCGCCTACCTGTTATTTGAGATGGTCCCGATCAACTACAGGCCGATCCTGATCAACGGAGCGCTGGAGGCGTCGTATCCCTCATCCACGACGCTCCTGGTGCTGAGTGTGATGCCGACGCTTGCGTTTCAGGTGGGCAGAAGATGTGAAAGAATGATTGTTAAACGAACGGTAAACCTATTCGTCGTCCTGTTCTCTGCCTTCATGGTGCTCGGCAGAGCGGTGTCGGGTGTTCACTGGGCGACGGACATTGTCGGTTCCGTTTTGCTGAGCTTTGGTTTATTCAAGCTCTACCAAAGCGCGGTAAGCGCGATAGATTTGAGGAATCAAAATGGAGTTCAATGAAAAGCTGCAGGAATTAAGAAAAAGCAAAGGACTGACGCAGGAGGAACTGGCGCAGGCGATCTTTGTTTCCAGAGCAGCCGTATCCAAGTGGGAGTCAGGCAGAGGATACCCGAATATCGACTCGCTCAAGGAACTGGCCGCTTTTTTCTCAATAACAGTTGACGAGTTGATCTCTCCCAACGAGATCCTTACCGCTGCCGCGAATGAAAAGCAGGAGTTGATCGGCAAATATACTTCACTCTCATGCCATGTGCTGGATGTTTTTGCCGCGCTGCTTTTGTTTATTCCCGTCTTCGGCAACGGAGAGGGCGGGCAATCGACGTCTTTGTTTGCAATGGGCGGCACACAGCTTTGGATCAAGATCGTATTTGCCGTTGTCGTCAGCCTTACCGTATTGAACGGCGCCTGCGGGCTGATCATCAGCCGGTTTGACAAGCCGCTGTGGAATAAGCACC
>JAFSLL010000021.1 GCA_017448455.1 Oscillospiraceae bacterium
GCCGGGGATGGCGATCTGTGCGTCTATAAAGACGCACAGTGGCAAAGGCTTGGCTTTAACGAGCGCTTTGCCGGGGAATTTCCGCCCTGCACCTTTCAGGATATCCTTTACGCCCGGGATGATTTTTACGCCGCCGGTACAACGGACGACGGACAGGCGGTGCTCTATTCTTCTCTGACGGGAGAGCTCTGGACTCCTGTGAACCTGACCGAGCAGCACTATTGGGAGGAGAAGGGCCGGCTGCCGAAGGGCGGCGCCGTGAAGCTCTTTTTCGAGCCCTGCATGGATCAGCTCCTGCTGGTCAGCGTTGGCGGAGACGTGGCGCTCATTCCGGAATGCCCGAAATGCGTGAAGATCCTGCATCTGACGGATCGAACGGTGACGGACGCGGCCTATGAGGATCACCGGATGACCTTCACCTATGAAAGCGGAGAAACCGAAACCTTCTCTCTGGCCACCGCTGACCGGATCCGGGTGTCGTTGGGCTTCGTGAAGGAGGCCCTCGCCAAGGGCGGCGAGCTGATCGACGTCCGCCCGCAGCACCGGCGCCTCGCCGAGGGGCCGATCCCCTGCACCGCCGCCGTCGATCCCGAGGAGCTGGACGATTACCTGCAAAACAAAGATCCGGATACGAGGCTGTTTTTTATCTGCAGCTTCGGCACTGTCGCCGACCAGGCGACCTGGCATGCCTACCGCCTGGGCTTTCACAACGCCCGGTCTGTCGGCGGCTGGCACAAGGGGATGCATATCGACTGATTAGCAAAGGAGATCAACCATGAAGGAATTTTGTAAAAACGAGACGCCGGACATGGCGCTGGATTTGGACGCTCTGAGCCAGGTCTCCGGCGGGGGCAAGCACCCATCGGGCGGGACCGTGCTCCGCTTCCCAGACAATTGCCCGCAGTGCGGTGCCGAGATCGAAGGCACGCCGTAAAAAATGGCAAGATATATATTAACAAAAGGATATGAGCTTTGTGGCTGGAAGGGACTGCCTTTTGCACTGCGCCATCCGAATATCCGCCTTGTCGATTTTTTTAATAAAGAGCAATATCAAACTGTTCTGGCTATGGATGGACGGCATAATATCGAACTCACAGAGCTTCAGGAATCGCAGCAGAAACTTTTTTACAGGTTTCTGAAAGAAGGCGTTATAAAGGAGTGTGACGAGAACGAGCGTCTGGAAGCATGGCAAGAGTACAAATGCTATCCTGCCATGTTCAAAACAGAAGCCCAGTGGTCGATCACGGGACACTGTAATTACAATTGCAGACATTGCTTCATGTCAGCCCCGGACTACAAGGGGAAGGACCTGACCTTGGAGCAGTGTGTTTGTATCCTCGATGAATTGCAGAGGTGCGGGATCCGAAGCATCGGAATCACGGGTGGTGAAGCACTCGTTCATCCGCGCTTCTGGGATATCGTCGATGAAATGAACAAGCGCCGGATCTGCATGACTACGCTCTACTCAAACGGTGAGCTGATTACACCGCAGCTGCTGAACGGGTTTGAGAAGCGGCACATGCGTCCGGTCATCCATATGAGTTTTGACGGTGTGGGCTGGCACGACTGGATACGTGGCATAGACGGCGCACAGGAATCGGTTGTCCGGGCGTTTACACTCTGTAGAGAGCGTGGGTTTGTGACAAGCGCGTCTATGTGCCTGCACAAACACAATATTGCCACACTGCCGGAATCGATCCGGCTTCTTGCCGAACTAGGCGCCGTGCATGTAAAAATAAACGTTGCCGCTCCTGAAGGGCGATGGGCCAGCGAAGCAGAACACTTTATTACCCAGGACGATGCCATCCGCGCAATCATCGGGTATCTTCCGCAGTATGTGGCGGATGGAGTCCCGATATCCGCACAGTTCTGCGGTTTTCTCGAATTCGACAAGCTCAGAGGCCGGATTTCAATCCCGTATGAGCGATTTACCGGAAAAGACGATGCCGTAAATGCGAATGCGTGCGGGGCAGTTAGACGAGGTATGTATATCAGCCCCACAGGGATGGTGCTTCCGTGCATGCCTATGGGAGGAACACCTGTTGAACGCTTGTTCGACAACATTTTTGATATGTCACTTTCTGAGATTCTGACCGACTCTTACTTCAGGAAGATGTCGGGACTGAAAATGGGTGAATGCATAGACCACAACGAAAGGTGCCGGGACTGTAAATACCAGCTGGTCTGCGGCGCGGGCTGCAGAGCCTGTGCCTGTGCGGGCGGAAAAACGGATTTTCTTGGTGTCGATGAAGAAACCTGCGATTTCTTCTTGCATGGCTGGTATGAAAAAGCGGCAGAGTTAAGGGATAATTTCGGACGGATGATGGAGGCGGAGGAAAAGGATGCTTCTATGAATCAGATCGATATTATTGAAACATTATGTTAGGAGGAATCATGATGAACAAGAAAACGATTGCAGACGCACTGGCAAAAATCGGTGCAACGGACGAACAGAAGGCTGCTTTTTTGGAACATTTCGGGGGAAAATCACCTACGGAGATCAGTGAAAGCGACGTTGCTGCGGAACTTGAAAAGCTGGGGATCCCTGGCGAGATGGCGTTTATGGACTTCTATGCCGCGCTGCGGGAGCCGCATATCATGGATCAGGAGCTTGATCTTGACGAGCTTGAAGCCGTAGCGGGCGGAGACTGCAGTCTGAGAGATCAGGAAGCAGATCAGAATTGCTGCGTGAAGGATCATGAACGGTGGTATTACAGAGATGGATGCGCGGCAACAGTTGAGGTGCAGGAATTGGCCTTCGGTCAACTTGCCAGCCAGGGCACCTGCAGCAACAATGATAATTGCAAAACATGGGCAGTAATATATAACATGCAGAATTGAGTGCGCAGTCCTGATACAGGCAAACTTATAAGGTAAAGGCATATAGCATGTATTTCAGAATCAAGGATCACGCGGCGCTTCGAAGCTGGAAAGGTCTGAGAGGCGCCGTATATCTGAAAGACCAGCCCTATGCAAGAGGGGTGACAGAAGAGGAACTGGAGGTTCTGCTGCTTTGCGACGGCGAGCATGATATCAAAGAGGACAGGATTACAACAATCCTGACCCAAAAGAATCTGATCGAGCCTTGCCGCAGAGGAGAGCATCCCTCTGACTGGTCTGCGTATCGACACTGTGATAACCGCTACTTCCCGAAAATGAATCTGATGATCACGGGCAAATGCAATTATAACTGTCTGCATTGCTTCA
>JAFSLL010000243.1 GCA_017448455.1 Oscillospiraceae bacterium
GCCCATGCCGCGCGGCAGCTCGTCAACGCCCTGGATGGGAACAGGAGACTTGTGGATCAGCGCCTTCAGAAGCTGCCGGTCGTCCACATTGACGGAGGCCGCCGCTTTAATTTTGGAGGTGGTCTGGGAAACATCGAAAACATGCTTCACATTCCAGCTCGTTCCAATGCTCCCGTCACCGCGCTCATAGCTGTCGCCGGCTTCCAGGATCTTGATGTGGTTTTCTCCCCGCCGGATGGACACGCCATCCTTCTTCCATGTGTTGAAATCTTTGAGCTGCGTTGCCAGCGGTTTCTGCGCCAGCACCAGCAGAGCGTTGGTGGCCGAGTAGTGGATCAGGCGGCTTTTCACATCCAGAAAGTTTCTGTACTTGTCACCGTCCGCGCTGACCTCCTTGGTGGTCTTGTCTGCAAGCTCATAGACCTCCTGCCGTTCCGCCTGCTTTTTCTCCGCCCAGGCGTCCTTGTCAAAAGGATGCTCCTCCTGCTCCGGCAGGGCTTCAGGTTCAAACAGATCGTCAAAAATGCTCATGTTTTTACCTCGCTTTCGTTTTCGGTTTTTTCTTCTTCGGCGGCTGGATATGTTCTGCCGTCCTGGAGGCCGGCTTTTCTTTCAGCGTCGGCTCCTTCACTGCAGCCTTTTCCGCCTCCTTCTGCTTCTGCCCGGCGCGGATCTCCCGCAGCTCCTCCCGGACGGAGGGGCGGTCTTCCGGCCTTTTAGCAGTACCCTCGGCGGCTTTGGGCGGCATCTCTGAGATAGGCTCGGACGGAGGGGATTTTTCCGCCTTCGCCGCGGAGGGGTTTGGGCTGCTGCGCTCCTCCTTTTGGATGGGCGCGCCCATCAGATCGTCCAGCAAACGGTCTTCGTCCGCTTTTTCCGGCACAGTCTTCTCCGGCACCGGTTGCGCCACCGCTTTTCCAGCGCGGGACTGTTCGATCTCGTGCTTGATGGACGCGGCATCCACCGTGGCCAGCTTGAAGCGCTCCACAATGCGATTGATCTTGCTGGCGTCCTCCGCGCGAACCATAATGTCCACCAGCCCGTCCGCCGAGGGCTTCTTATCCCGCAGCGCGCAGTAGACCACGCCGTAACGCTTGGCCTCCATCGTGAACTGCCGCAAATGCTCCTCCGGGAGAGTGAACACCTTCAGCTCCTTGCCAGATTTGAGCATGGCGGTCAGACGCTGATGGCCTTTGGTCTTGGTTCGGTCCTTGTTTTTCAGAATGGTATAGAGCGCGGCGGCGATATTCTTTGCGGCGGAACCGGTCAGCCGCAACGCCACCTCCGTTCCCTCCAGAGACAGTCTAACGACTTGTTCTGCCGCGTCGCCTGAGCTGTTCATCTCGATTTTCCTCCTGTTCCTTATTTCGTTCTTCTTCCTGGATCACGCGCAGCTTCTCCAGCATAACGCCGGAGCGTTCGGCAATGTCATCACACAGCCGAACCTCCTTTCTCAGCCGCTTCAATTCCCCGGAGAACAGGTCGATCTCGGCCTTGAGCGCTGCCTGCTTCCCCTCATCCGATTTCACGGCGACGATTCGCAGTTTCTTGTATAGGCTTTTTCTCCGCGCGGTCACGGCCTCAATCTGAGACTCCAGATTGGTCTTGTACGAAGAAAGCTGCTCGCCTGTGTCGATATGACAGCGGGCCAACAGCTTTACTTCCTCGGATATGGCATCCATTTTCAGCAGATCCTCTCTGAGAAGAAAATGGAGGCGCTTGTTCTGTCGGGGCTTATTCTTTGGAAAGAATCCCAGCAGATAGCAGTAATGAAAATACAGGACACGAAAGCCGGTTACCCTCTTGACTGTCCTGACGCTTCCTTTGATCGGAGCACGCTGCTTTCGGCGTTCGGTCTCCGGCAAAGGCTTTTCTCTTGCCCGCTGGTTGAGGATGCGCTCCGTGATCCCCGAAACAGAATAGTCGGGGCCAAAGTGACGCTCGATCCGACAGAAGTAAGGAGAGCCGGGCGGCTTCAGATACAGGAGCTTTTTGACCTTCACCTCATAGCCGCGTTTTTTCAGGTTGCCCCAAAACTGCTGCGTAGTCATGGACTGGCGGATAGCCTCATCCACATCAGCCCGGGCAAGACCGGGCCAGTTAGGGCGGTCATCCTGTTTCGCTTTCCATGCGGCGTAATGGTCGGCCTTTCCCGGCTGTGGGTTTTCGATCACGGAAAGACCATATTCCCGGCACAGTGCGTCCGACGCTTTTCGCATGGCTTTATAATCCTCGCCGGTACGGTGGTATTTGAGACCGTCCACAAAGGACACAGTGTTCAGAACGAAGTGATTGTGAAGGTGGTTGGCGCGATCCAGATGCGTGGCAACGATCACCTGATAACGGTCGCCCCAGAGCCGCTGTGCCAGCTTTACGCCGATTTCGTGGGCGATCTCCGGCGTCGCCTCGCCTGGTGCGAAGCTCTGATACCCGTGATAGGCCACGGTGCCCTCCTCTTTACCGTATTGCTTCTTTACAGCCAACATCTCCTCCCGGGCGGTGCCGGGGTAGCAGTTGATGCCGGACACAAAGCTCTGCAGCACCTCACCACTTTCAGCCTGCGTCTTCTCATTATTGATCGCGTACTCAATTACATCACTTAGCCCCTGTGCCTGGGTCTCGGTCATTGCGGCCTTTTCGTAGAAGGCAGGGTTGATCGTCTTGTCCGGGTTTTCGATATAGATGACCACTTTGCCCAGCCATCCCTTTACTCGCCAGATCGAAGTGGTTGCCATCAGCGATCCAGCGGCATGGGCAGGATCACGGCGTCGGTGATCTTTCGGATGGCAGCCTCCAGCTTCCGCACTTCCTCATCATAGCGCTGGACGTCGATCACTTTCAGCGTGTGTGCCTTCTGGGCGATCTGATTGAGGTTTCTGCCAATTACGTGCAGCTCACGCATCATGCCGTAGTAGTCCGGGGGCGGCGCGTCCTTCGGCTGAAAACCGCTAACCAAGTGGCGCAGGAACGCCTCACGGGAGAGCCCGCTGCGCTTGACCCGCTTATCCAGAAGTTCTGTTTCCTTCCGGTCGAGCCAGAACTGAATCCGTATGTTGCGCTTCCTCATTCCTATTCCTCCTCGTTGTCATCATAGTCTTCGGGGCGGTTGATTTGGAGCATGCACATGAGGGCAATGCCCAAAAAGCCGCCGAGCATGCTGCCGAGCATAAACCATAAAACAGTGTGCATAACATCTTCCTTTCTATCTGGGGGTGTGGGGGCTTTGCCCCCCGCTTTGGCCTTTGTGGGAGTACAAAGGCGATGCTTGCTGGTATGCTGCAGATCCGGTCTCCCTCACGGTCGAATATAAAACAGAACCGGCTGAAAGAAGCCGATCAACGCTCTGCGCTCCGGGCCTTCGTCTTTGGCATGGGCATACCCAGTCGCAAGCAAAGGCAATCGTTGTAGTCCTTGCTCTCGGGCGGAGACCGGATGTTGACCTCATAATCTGCCGCGAGCATGGTCTGCAGGACCTGCGTTGCCGTGCGCCCGGCATAGTCGTTGTCCAAGCGGAGAACGATCTTCCGAATACCGGGATGGTCATGGAGATACTGTGTCAACGCCAGCGGCAGCGAGCTTTCCCGCAGTTCTTTTCGCGGGCGATATACGCCCGCCAGAGATACCATGTGATCTGCCTGCCAGTTCCTGCCTGCCAGCTTGCACATGGTTGCAAAGGATAGCAGATCAATGGCACTTTCAAAGACGTGCAGAGTTCGGCAGTTTCCCTCGGCTGGGATACTGAAGGAGTAGCGCTTGTCGCTGCCGGACGCCTCGCCTTTGAAATCCGAAGTAATTCCGCGCAGATTGGCGTAGCGCGGCTTCCCGCTGCTGTCCTGCCCAACGAAGACAACATTGTGGTATTTCTCGCTCTCATACAGCCGCCCGGTGCGGATGCAAAAGTCAATCAGTTCTCTGTCGATTCCGCGCCCAACCAGATAGTTTACAGCCCGTGTGTTGCTGCAGCTGGCCTCCGGGAGAAGGAGGGTGCGCTTGGGCGGCTCTCTGGCCGGGGGGGATATGACCGGCAGCTCCATGCTTCGGCCAACAATAACTTCGACTGCCTCGGTGAATGGGATGCCCCTGACCTTAATGAGATAGTCCAGAGCGGATCGTCCGCCGATGTTCCGGGAGAACCAGTACCATTTGCCATTGGAGATTTTCAGACTGTCGTGCTCACGGGTGCAGTAGGTCCCGCCGCCGAAGTGGACAAGCTCCTGCGGCTCGTAGGTGCTGAGATACGTGTAAAGGTCCATCTGCTTGGCCCTCGCCACCACGTCCGGCGCTATAAAGGACATAAAAAAGCCCCCTTTTCATAGCTGTGGATTGCCCCTGGCGGAGCTGACTATGTAAAGGGGGCGGAAAAACAAAAAGGAGCCGGTTTTCCGACTCCATCAAAATATACTCGGTTGTATTACTCCTTCATTGAGAACTTGCGCTAAAAAATGCACAAGTTCTCAACGGCATAGAGATGCCCACTATCTGCACATATTTGGCGCAAAGATATGCAGAGAATCGACCTGTTGCTTAAAATGCCTTGATCTCTTCCAGATAGGCAAAGGCATCTGTGTGCCCGCGGAAATAGATGTGCCGGCGTTCCATGCTCTCCAGTTTCCGAGTTAGGCATACGGCCTGGACAAGGACTGTGTGTTCCTCCGCAGAGAGTGTGATCGCGCCTTCACCCTCCAGCACCGTGTCAATAAAAGGATACAGCTGCTTGACCTCGGTCAGCTCCCGATACAGCGCGGCATACTCCGTATCTGTTTTGCGGAGATCCACTACAATATCGCTGTCAATTTCGGAGAAGGACGCTTTCAGACGCTCCGGCAGATCACGAAAGATTTCACTCATGTTCCAAGACTCCTTTTTTGACATAGTATAACCGCATCAGATTGAAAACTCAAAGCTGCAATGACGCCTGTTGTGCGAGATTGAGCACGGGTACGTCCTTTCGCATGGCATATTGGACGGTTTCATAGGCCCCGCCAAAGTCGCGGTGAACACAAGCAATCAGGTAATCACTCCGATCCACCATCCAGCGATTGCGCTTTTGAATCGCAGCCTTCGGATACACGCTCACCAGCTCTATGGGGATCATAACATCATCGAAAGAGCTTTCATAGTAGTTTTTGTCGGTATTCAGGCAATTGGACATGTAGGGCAGAACCAGAATCAGGCGTATTTCCTTGTCAATATGCCTGCGTTTGGCAGCGCGGACCGCTGAAGCGCATTTGATGTCAAACTCGCCCATACCGCCCGTGTAGAAAACGAAGGCATCATCCCTCGCAATAAGCCAATCAAGCGCAACCTCGATCTTTCTGTCGGCATCGGGGAGGAATACATTTCGGTGCCCAGCGAAGGTACAGCTCAGCATAATAAGAACCTGTTTTTTCATGAAAATAATCTTGTTCCGTAGTCTACGGATATAGATTATTATAATACACTCGCTCCGTGATTACAATAATGCCAAACCATCACGGGGAGGCGCTTATGGAGCTGGACTATAAAGCAATCGGGAAACGCATCAAGATCGCCCGGATCAACGCGGATATGACACAGGAAATGTTGTCTGAGGCTGTGGAGCTTTCTCCGACGCATCTGAGCAATATTGAAACCGGAACGACTCATGTAAGCCTCTCTGCTATTGTCAGTCTGGCCAATGCGCTGTCCGTCACGGTGGATGATCTCCTCTGTGACAGTGTGATCAAAGCCCGCCCGCAGATCGAAGGTGATGTCGCCGCTGTTCTTGCAGATTGCGACGACTATGAGATTCGTATGATCCGCGATGTGGCAAGCGCCCTGAAAGAGACTCTTCGCCGGAATGAGAATCTGCGGAAATAAAACCGATCATTGCCAGCCTCTGGTGGAGCCTGACAATTCAAACAGGAAGTAAAAACCGATCGCTTTCAACAGAAAGACGATCGGTTTTTCCATTCCGTGGTTGATGCGCGCAAAATTCCACGACGCCGGTTTATCGCATATTATTTGTAAAGCAGGTCCAGATAAGCCGGGATTTTTCCTGCACAGTATAAGGGAAGATTGAGCAAGCGGTAGGGACGTCCTGGAATAGCATCTTTCTCGGGAGTCTGCGTTTCCAGCAGCGAATAAGGCTGATCATACAGCCGGATCGCAAAGGGCTCGCCGCCGTTTTCAATGAACTGATGGAGAGAACGCAGGGTTCCGTCTTTGCCGGATTTCACCTCAGCGGGAATCATGTGTCCCTGCCAGGAGATCAAAAAATCAACTTCCGCATTGGACTGCTTTTTCTCCTTCACCCAGAATGTGGGCACATTCAGCTCACGCGTGCTCTGGCAAAGCAGCTCCTGCCAAACCATCTGCTCTGCAAGCGTTCCCCGGTAAACATCAGACAGCTTGATATCCTGAAAATACAGGGCCTGTATTCCGAGACTGTAATTGATCAGGCCGGAGTCCAGAACCTGCAGGCGGGGGCGGAGCTTTTTGTCCGGATAGATCGGAAGCTCATACTGCTTGACGGGATAGCGCAGATACAGCAGCATGGCGCGCTCCAGCTTCCGCATGCTGTTGCCCACGTCTACAGAACGGTAACCGCTGTTCCCGAATTTTTCAAAGGTGATTCGATTGCCGCTCTCTTTCGGCGCAGTTTCAATGACATGCCGGATCACATCGCCCTCGTGGGTAGTGGCGGCGTATTTGCTGACGTCGTCCTTGTAAGCAGTCAGCAGGCTGGAATACACCGGCGAGATCTGAGAGAGATCCCGCGTTTCCACGTAGCGACTGACCGCCTCGGGCATGCCGCCGATGAACGAATACAGACGGAACAGACGGGAGAGCTTGTCGTGCGCCAGGCCCGAAACGGGAGTTTGACGGTAATAGCCCAACGCAGTTTCTTCTCCCAGTGCCATCAGAAATTCCTCAAAGCACATCGGGAACAGATACAGGTATTCCACCCGCCCGACCGGGAAGCTGATCTTGCGCTTTTCCATCATGATCTCCAGCAGAGATCCGGCGCTGATCACATACAGCTCCGGGAGTTCTTCATAGAAGTAGCGCATGAGCATGACCGCACGGGCAGAGTATTGGATCTCATCAAGAAACAGAAGGGTTTCGCCCTGCCTCTGAATGCCTTTTTCAAGGCAGATATATTGGATCAGATCCTGGACAGAGAGATCATTCTCGAACAGCCTGCGATCCTGATCGACCTCAAGGTTTAGATAGATAAAGGAAACAAAGCTCTTGCCGAATTTCTTGATCAGCGTTGTTTTCCCGGTCTGGCGCGCGCCGCGCAGCACCAGAGGTTTTCTGTAAGACGAATGTCTCCACAAATCAAGATCGCGCTCAGCATTCCGATAGAAATCCATAGCAAAGCACCTCGCTTTTCAAAGTCAAGGCAATTTTAACGCCTTCTTCCATCAAAGTCAAGGTAATTTCTGCCGAATCATCGACCAGAGTCAGCCCATTTGAGAAGCTCAAGTCACGCCATACCGCCACTCATCATATTCTTTCCGTGTGAGTTTCCCGGATGCCAGCCGATCTCGCATGATCTGCCACAGGAACAGCATACAGTAGAAGTGCGTCACACCCTGGCTGGGAATGTCGATCTGCACGCTTGTTACAGAGCTATGCTGGAACAGTTTCAGATCATAGCGATCCTCCAGTGCAAATAGGAGTTGCAGCAGCACAGCGGGATCGTCGAGATCCGGTACCGTCAGCGCTGCGGAGGAAATCTTCAGCGCTGACGCCAAGGTTTTGAGCATGGGTTCTTTTGGGCAGCGGCTGCCGTTTTCATACTGCGCTATCCGCACATCGGCGGAGGCGGGCGGAAAGCCCACCTCCGTCCCCAGCTCTCGCTGGGTCATGCCCCGGAGCTTGCGATGGAACTTGATTCTTTCACCGACACTCATGGCGATCCTCCTTCTTCCGGTCGGGCAGGCAGCCATCGTCGTCCTCCCGGTCGCCGTCAACGATCTCATTCTCCCGTTTGTCCATGTTCAGCGAGATGTTGAGCTCATCCAGGCGGGCCATCTTTTGCCTCAACTCTTCCTCCTGCGGGAAGGGCTTTTCCACCTCCGCCTTGGCATTGTCCAACTGCGCCCGCACGTTTTCCAACTGCGCCTCGGCATTATGCATCCGGTCCTCGAAGCCCTCCAGCAGATGATCCAGACGCTGGATATTGCCATAGATGTCTGTGCCCAGTGCGGTCGTGTGCGTCAGACTGCCTTTCAGAGAGATTTTGTACTCCTTACTGAAGCTGTCAAAAAACAGCTCCATAGCGAAGCCCCGATACTGTCCGATCGGAACAGCGTCGGGGCTGGTCATATTCTGGCAGGCTTCCAGGATAGCGGAGCCTGCCGCTTTCTTTTCGGTGTAGGTCGTTCCCTCCACGATCATGGGGGAAAAGCCATCCTCGTTCGGGTGCGTGTTTTCGGCCAGCCTGATCATATCCTCCCTGTAGCCCTCAATCCGCTGCTCATAGGAGGAAATCTTCTGCGGGAACTCCTTGATGATTTGATCCTCCAGCGCGTATCGCTGACTCAGATGGCTGGCTTTCAAGAGCTTCAGACGCGAAACCGCCACATCCAGATCCATTTTCTCCTTGATCTCCGGATTGCCGCTGCAGAGGGCCTTGATCTCGGCGTAGCTGAGCGCCGTCTCATCAATATCCTCCGCCGAGCGGACGGGACTTTTCGAGGTCATAATCTGACCAATGAACTTCTGCTTAGACTCCACCAGCTGATACAGATAGCTGTCGAAAGTGTTCTCGGTCACATAGGTGAAGATCTCCACTTCCGGGTTTTCGTTACCCTGGCGAATGATGCGGCCTTCCCGCTGCTGCAGATCTGCCGGACGCCAGGGACAATCCAAATGGTGCAGCGCGATCAGCTTTTTCTGTACGTTGGTGCCGGCGCCCATCTTCTGTGTGGAGCCAATGAGCACGCGGATCTGTCCGCTTCGGACCTTGCCGAACAGCTCCTTCTTCTTGACTTCGGTGTTGGCCCCGTGGATATAGGCTATCTCTTCAGCCGGTATGCCCATGGCGATCAGCTTGTCCCGGATGGCGTCATAGACGTTGAAGTGGCCATCGTTGTGCGGGGTCGAGAGGTCGCAGAATACCATTTGCGTCGACCGTTGCGGAGTGGTTCGCTGCCAAATCTCAAAGACATTCTGGGCGCAAGCTGCCGCCTTGCCGGTCTCACTCTCCGGCAGCAGCTCATTCATCAGCCGCTGATCCAGTGCCAGCTTCCGCCCGTCGTTGGTGATGACCAGCATGTTGTCCTGTGAGGAATTGACCATGCCGCTGCGCACCTTTTCGGCGCGCTCGGCCAAGCCATCCACCATTTTCTTTTGTAGATCCGACGGTTTCAGCACCACATTATGATAGTTGGCTTTCGGCACTGGCAGCATGAGCATATCTGCTGTCTGGATGTCCGCCACTTCCTTGAATATGGTCATGAGCTCGGGCAGATTGAAGAACTTGGCAAAGCGTGTCTTGGCTCGGTAGCCTGTGCCCTCCGGGGCAAGCTCAATGGCGGTGACTGTCTCCCCAAAGGTTGACGCCCAGCTGTCGAAGTGAATGAGATCGTTACGGCGCAGAGTGTCATACTGGAGATACTTCTGCATGGTATACATCTCCACCATTGTATTTGAGATCGGCGTGCCGGTCGCAAAGATAACGCCGCGTCCGCCTGTCAGCTCATCCAGGTATTGGCATTTCATATACAGATCGCTGGACTTCTGTGCCTCTGTTTGGCTGATACCGCCCACATTGCGCATTTTGGTAAAGGCAGCGAGATTCTTGTAGTAATGTGCCTCGTCGATGAACAGACGGTCAACGCCGAGTTCCTCAAAGGTTACCACATCGTCCTTCCGGGACTGATCGTTGAGCTTTTCCAGCTTAATCTGCACTTGCTTCTTGCTGCGTTCCAGCTGCTTGATTGAAAAGCGGTCGCCCCGGTTGCGCTTCACCTCCATGATGCCGTCCATGATCTCGTCCATCTGCTGCTGCAGCATCTGTTGTTGACGCTCAAAGGAAAGCGGGATCTTTTCCAGCTGGCTGTGTCCGATGATGATGGCGTCATAATCGCCGGTGGCAATGCGGCCGCAGAAGCGCTTTCGGCTCTTGGTCTCAAAGTCTTTGGCGGTGGCCACAAGGATATTGGCGCTGGGGTAGAGCTGCAAATACTCCGCCGCCCACTGCTCAGTCAGATGGTTCGGCACCACGATCAGGCTCTTTTGACAGAGCCCCAGGCGCTTGCTCTCCTGCGCCAGCGCCACCATGGTAAAGGTTTTTCCTGCGCCGACTACATGGCCCAGCAGCTCATTTCCGCCGTACAGCCCGCGGGCGACGGCGTTGAGCTGGTGCTGGCGCAGACTGATCTCCGGATTGATCCCGGCCAGGCTCAAATGGCTGCCGTCATACTCTCGGGGCCGGACCGAATTGAACTTTTCATTATAGAGTTTGGTCAGCCTCTCCCGGCGTGAGGGATCTTTCCAGATCCACTCCTGAAACGCCTGCTTGATCAGTTCCTGCTTGGCTTGCGCGATGGCAGTCTCTTTCTTGTTCAGAACGGGTGTCCGTTTGCCGTCTGCATCCTCGATATAATCGAAGATTCGCACGTCCTTGAGGTTAAGGGTCTGCTCCATGATCTTATATCCGTTGATACGGTCGGTGCCATAAGTGCTAAACGCGCGGACATTGCCTCTGTCGCCGGATTTGCCCTCGATGTTCCACTCTCCCGTGTATGCGGAAAAGTGGATTTTGATCTTCCATCGGGCATAGTAGGGCGTCCCGAACAGCTCATACATGAAGTCCTCATAGTCTTCCGGGGGTATCCAGGTCGCGCCGAGGCGGACGGAGATCTCCGCCGCGGTCAGATCGATCGGCTGCACCTTCTCCAGGGCCTCCACATTGGGGGCATATCTTTCCGGGTCTTGTTTTACCTCCCGCCGCGCTTCCCTCAGCTTCTCCCGGACATTGCCGGAGAGATACTCGTCCGCAGGCAGGTATTTGGGCTGACTGCTCCCAGAGCCCGCCTGATAGCGAGGATTGATGAAGATGACGCTTCGAAGGTCCGATACGATTTCGGCTTCAGAGCGGTTGGTCAGCTCCATCATATAGTCCATATCCACTCGTGCTTTTTCGGCCAGTGATACGGCCAGTGCCTCGGAAGATGTGTCCACATGGGTGATCTCCACCCGTTGCTTGATGGTGCGCTTGGAGAACATGTCCGCTTTGCGCAGGAAATTGCCCTCGTCATCCAGTACCTCCAGGGAGGACAGAAGAAAGAAAGAATTGTCCGTACTGAACACAGCCCGATTGGCGCGGGAGTTGATGATGCCGTACTTGGTGCTGAAATCATCATACAGAGCATTGAGCTGTTCCTGCTGGGCAGCAATCATGGTATCCGGGTAGTCTTCCGTCTGATATTCAATCAGACGGCGAACACAGTCCCGAATCCCGATCAGACCCTTGATGCGGTTCTCGGCAGTGACAGAAGCATTGACCGGTGACATTCGGCTGTTCTCCCGGTAATACACCTTTCCGTCCACCAGCGTAAAGCTGAAATTGCGGACGCTGGGATCGGCGGGAATGGAGAGATCTTCTTCCTCGTCAGCCAGCTCTTCTGCCTCGTACTCGGTGATGCTTCCGTTTATACCCTGGATGGCCTCGGACAATAGCTGGCCGAGATCCTGATCTTTATAGGGAAGGCAGGCTGTCTCCGGACCAAAAGGTCCGCTGATCTCTTTCATCTCACCCAGGATCATCTCCGGATGATCGACGAAGTATTGGTTCATTCTGAGCCCGTTGGCATCGGTATTCAGATGCACCCAGCTCGGCTCATCTACGGTGAGGATATCCCGTTTCTGGAAAAAGAGAATGTCCGATGTGACGTCGGTGCCGGCAGCAGCCTTGAAGGTGTCGTTGGGGAGCCGGATAGCGCCAAGCAAATCGGCCCGCTGAGCGATATACTTTCGCACCACGGAGCTTTCCTTGTCCATCGTGCCCTTAGAGGTCACGAAAGCAATGATACCGCCCGGCCTCACCTTGTCCAGCGTCTTGGCAAAGAAATAGTCGTGGATCAGGAAGTTGTTCTTATCGTAGCGCTTGTCCGACAGCTTGAAATTGCCGAAGGGGATATTGCCAATGGCTACATCAAAAAAACTGTCCGGCAGCTCCGTTCTTTCGAAGCCCTGGACAGCGATGGAGGAAGTCTGATAGAGCTGCTGCGCGATGCGCCCGGATATGCTGTCCAGCTCCACACCGAAGATGCGGGAACCGGCCATGCTCTCCGGTTTCATGCCCAAAAAATGGCCAATGCCACAGGAGGGTTCCAGCAGGTTTCCGCTTTGAAAGCCCATGTTTTCCAGCGCCTGATACATGGCGCGGATCACGACGGGCGGCGTGTAGAAAGCGGTCAGCGTAGACTCTCTGGCAGAGGCCAGTTCGTCATCCGTCAGCACTGCCCGCAGCTCTGGATAATGTAGGTTGTCCTCATTAAAGTAGTCTGCCAGGCCGCCCCAGCCCACATATTCTGCGAGAACGCTCTGCTCAATGCTGTTGGCAAGCCGATGCTCACTCTCCAGCTTCTTCAAAAGCTGAATGGCGCGGATGTTATGATAAAAGCGATCCAAAGGAAGGGCGACACCGATATCGTCATTCTCAATGCGAAAGTCGATGCGGCGCTCTGCCGGGATTTCCGGGAAGCGCATGGTGGGCACCAGCTTGTTGCGAGGCTTAGGAACAGGCGGGGCGAGCACGGCTTCTGTTTTAGCCGGTTTCTCCTGCAGCGGCAGATTGACCGGTTCAGGATTTCCTTCCTCAAAGGCAAACACATTTTGCCCGGTCCGCTCGGAGAGCTCCGCGGCCAGCATGGCCTGCCGAAGCATCTCATCCACACGGCTTTCCAGCTGTTCCAGTGCTGGCGCTGTAATGGGAAGCCTCTCTTTTATGGCCTCGACAGCCGCTGCGATCTCCGGGTTGTCCCAGCCCTCGATTTCTTTGTAGTCCTCGACCAGCGTATCCACACCATCACGGCACTGCAAGAAATCCAGACTGCCTGGCATGGGATTGCTGTTTTGGATGCCCAGTGCTTTCAGTTTGTCTGAGGGGAGTGCTTCGTAAGCGGCATACGCATCTTCCAGCGTGGCGTAGGTTTTCAATTCCAGTGTGCCGAGAACCTGCAGGTCCGTAACCACATAAAAATGGTCGATGAAGCTGCCTGCGTGAGGTTCCTCCGCGATCTGCAGATACTGGTCATTCAAAGGACTTTCGGAGACCATTTGCAGGAAATCCGTGCGGCTGTACTCCGTTTGCAGAAGGGGGAACCGTACATCCTGTACTACAACACTGTCTGCGCCATAGAAAACGACCTCATACTCCTGCGTTCCAATGCTTACGGTCGCGCCAGGCGTAATGCGGTACTCCTTCTTCGGCGGAGGCGGCGGGTTCAGTTCCTCTTCTGTCGGTTCCATCGGCTTGGCAATGTCGCTTTTTAGGTCGGCCAAAAGGGTCTCGCAGCGCTCCGTCAGATGTGTATGATCCGCAATGACCGTTTCCATGGCCGCCCGCATCATGGGCAGGATGAAGTCGCCCTCACTGACGCGGGCGTACATTTTCTTGTCACCTGCCGAGAAGGCGGATGCGCAGGAGACCAGATACCAGCGATCCGGGAGCTTATCTTCTTCTCCAAGGCTTTTCACATAGCCCTTGTATTCGCCTATGATGCTCCGAAACTCTTCCGAAATCCGGCTGCGCTCGGCCCGGATCTCGCGTACCTGCTGATAGGCCGGATACGCTTCCTTCTCGGCTGTGCTGAGGTAGCGGTCTGCGGCAATCAGTTCCCGGATACGCTTTTCCACCTTCGCCCAGCGAAGAGTTACAGAGGCACCGTCCAGCCCGTTCTTGATGGTGATCCCTTTACTGTCGTGATCTTCCCAAAGGCCGGTGCCGGGAATGGCATCCGAACGCCCGCCGACGCCGTATTCATTTTTCAGGAACTTTATATTCTCCTCGGCGCTCGCGCCCTTCCGGAAATACTCATAGATGCGGTGCTTTCCCTCGGAATAGCCGCTGCCCTCAGCCAGTACATAGTCAATGGCAGCCTGCGGAAGCACAAAGGCATTCTTCCTGTCGGCCTCGGTCTCGCTGAGCAAGGAGATCTGCTCGCCTTCAGTCGGCAGCTGACGCTCGTCCGGTGCGAGCCACTGATCCATCAGGATCATGCCATGGATGGTATCTGCTACAAACGGCCAGCGGATATATACCTCCGCTTCCGGGTTGGCCTTGTGCCCTCTCCAGACATGGAGAAGGTCATCGAAGGCCTGGTATCCGGCTGTCTGCCCATTGGATAGAGGCCACTCCGCAGGAACACCATCAAAGAAGGACTTAACAAAATAGCCGCGTTCTTCCCGATCCTCAAGTTCGGCGAAGTACGCGGCAATCGTCACTCTATGATCTTTTAAGGCGTCGCCTGTGCGAAGAAGCTCCTGCTTTTCCGCGTCCTGATGATAATATGGGATGTCGGTGCGGGCATCAAAATCGCGTCCGCTTAGCTGTAGATCAGTTCCGCCAGGATCGTCTCCTCGGCTCTCTGTTGGATACTGTTCATCCGTTGCACCCAGGTCATCTGATCTTTCGCTTTCAGTTTTTCCGTCACGCCCTCGGCTCTCGCCATCTGCGCCGAGATCGTCTCCAGTCGGTTCAGCGCTTCCTTTTCGGTCTCCATCAGATGCTCCGTCAGCTTCCCGCTGGTCAGCAGGTTCGTGTAAGTCACTCTGCGGTGCTGCTGCAGATACCGGCGTCTCATCAATGCGTATTTCCCAAGGGTCACTTCCGGCTCGTCCGGGGGCAGCAGGTTGGGCAGACGGTATCCGCTCTCGGTTCTGTAGCTCAGTTCGGTCATGTTCGCCGCTCCTTTCTGTTTCATTGTTCTTTTCAATTACAGGATACTCGTCCTCAGGGATCTCCGCAAATGTGCGATTTCTGATCTGCGGCTGGCGCTCCATCGCGCGCACGGTGCGGGCAATCTCGGCGAGGCACATCTGGCCGATGTCTCCGGTGGCGACGCCCAGTGCGTTCAAGGTGTCGCGCGTGTTGAAATCCACGATGCCGCGGAAATCCTCGTCGGAGAAGTAGATAGTGGGATCGACGCCGCAGCGAGCCAGGAGCATATATCCGACGCTATTGATCAGGAGCGTCCGATACCGCACCTCCAGGTTCAGATCATCCAGTTCCTCCAAAAAGCTGCCGTCCTTATACCGATGCAGCTCCTGCAGATAGTCCGCCATGTTGTCCTCCACGGCGTTTTTCGCTGCAGAGAGCAGCGCCGGCGCAAAAGACAGCTTGTTTTCCAACTCTCCAAAGCTGTTTTCCAGCGCATCCGTGACTGCACTTTCATATTCCCGGCGCATTTGCCAAATCGGGACGCGGCTGGCAAAGCGTCCGGGATGCGTGTCGGAGACGTCAAAGTAGTATTTCAAGCGGACTCGGCTGGTCGTGTCCGTGTTAAAAACGGCGATGCCTGTCGCTCCGCGATTGACCCAGCGCCCAAACTGGCGATTCCATTTTTCGAGTTCCAGCACGGCGGTGGCGTCAGGGCGCTGGGCAAAAAGCAGAAGCTGATCATCGAAACTGAGTCGATAATTATGACAAGCAGTAGTTAGAAAGCGTTGCCATTCATTCGGCTCAGACACGCGCTGTCCTGTTCGCTCAAACAACGTGGTAATCAGCTCATATTTATTTGCCATCGCTTTTCCTCCTTCTATCGTTCTCTTATTTCAGCTCCCCGAACACGGGGAATGGAGAACCCGTAGACTCTGGCGATCTCATCGCCAAGCCTACGGGTTATTCTTGTGATATCTGCGCGGGAAGCTGTCCCATTATACAGTTTATCTTTCAGAAGGTTAATCTGACTATCCCTCACGCCGTCCTTATAGGAGCGGTAGAGATAGTGGTTCGTTCCGTCGTGATGGACTGCATCACAGCGAAGATCACCCTGCTTGTCCACATACCAAGTGCTGTAATCTGTATCCGAATACAAGCAGTCCCGGATATTGCCGCTTGCGATCTCTTTGTACCCACTTTTGCGTCCGTTCCAAAGGCCGAGATCCCCGATCACAAGAATTGGATGTGAAAGCTGAATGTTTAGATTGGCACGCTCGTCATCCAAATAGTCGCCGCTGATTTCATACATGAGAGCGATCCGCTGATCCTCGGTCAAATCCGGGTATTCGGCTTCGAGGTCAACACGCCAATCCTCATAATCCAAAGCATAATTACTCCAAATGATATGGCGATCATAGCTCATCTCGCATCACCGTGATCCCTGTTCTTTGGCTTGATGGCCTTGCCCTCATTGTCGTAGTTCTTCGGATCTGCAGCGGGCGTATCCCAGCCAAACATAGAGCCTGCGGACATAGCCGCCTCCTGCGCTTTCGTGACGCCCAGCGTGGAATTGAGAAGGTCGGCGGCTTTGCGCGCGGTATCCGGCGCACATTCATTGTCTGTGACGAAATACCCTTGCTTGCCACGCTCAATGGCGATGACTTCCCCGGTGGATTGCAATATGGAGAAGCACCGTTCCGGGAGAGATGTGCGGATCGGAATGACGGTACTGCCCGCCATTTTTATTTTCTCCGCGAACTCGCAAATATGATAGAGGTTACCATGAGCGCCGCCTACTTCCACATGGTACTCGTCAATATACCGGCAGACGTAATCTGCTGTCGTTCCGTTGTCCCTTATAATACGGATGCTGTCGCCGTCGTCGATGCGAAACTTTTCTTTGTAGTCCGGGGTAATGAAGCGAATGCCCTTGGCGGCGTGGGCGAGGTGGCGATCCAGCCAGTCCCGCTTGAAGCAGTAACAGTACAGGTTATACTCGCCCTTGTTAGGGTTGAGCCGGAGCATAAAGGTATAAGACGGGGTATCCGCCCGGAAGCCGAACTCCCGGTCATTCCCGAAACTGCTCTCCGGGTAGCTATAGCAGAACTTGGACAGGCTTCGGCGATTCTTCAGGAAACTGCCATATTGCTCGTCAAAACGCAGAGCGTTGATGACCTCATCAAATTCGTCCTTGAAATCCTGCGTTTTCAAATCATCCCGGTGGCCGGTCCACGAGGAGAAAAAGCAATCGTCGGCGCTCCCCAAGTCCGCGCGGAGATGGCCGATGCAGCCGGTCTGGCTCTCGATCTGGCTGCTCTGGGAATAGCTGTACATCCGCTCCTGCGGCGTCATGGGTCTGATGATAAGTTCCATTATCGTTCACGCTCCTTGTTGGGTTTTTTATAATTATTCTGAAGGGCCGGTAGAAGATGCCGCCTCCGAAAAGCCCAGTAGTCCGGGTGATTTCTCTGAACACTTGCGTCGATCACGCTTTCATATTTGCCAGGAGGGAAATGCTCGTTGACAGGGGCTTGATACAGTTTCCTGTCGATCAGCTCCCGGATAACCACCTGTGCGTCGCAGTCTTCTTCGAAGCAGAGATAGCTGCCGTCGGCGAAGCCGCATTTTATCGCGGCGCCGGAAAGCACATTGCCTGCAACAATTTGATGCACCATAATGCCGCCATGACTTTCCGTGACGACAGAGAAAACGCCGTCGCAAAGGGTGAGGCAGCTCTGAACCTTCCCCCAAGGGGAGAACCCGGGCTCCATCGCCTTCTTCGCATCCAGCACGTCCTGAATCTCTGCGACTCTTTCTGCCGCGCGCTCCACCAGATCTTTCTGGGCACTGAACAGATTGCTGTGGTAATGGCCCCAGTAATAGTTGCCATTGGAACATCTCCAGGTGACAAAATCATTGGGAATATGCTGACTGACGCCAAGGACAAATTCGGTATCTTCGACATGGACGGAGTCCGTGATGATATATCCTGCATTGATTCTCTGGCTCATGTCATCGTTCCTTCTTCCCTCTGGTGTTCCTGCTCTTTTCCGCCTGTTGGATAGTAGCGAGACCGTCCTTTGCCCATTGAGGCAGTTTCTCCGGACGCATCGTACCGAGGACGTCGCGTCGCTCGAAGCGGCTTTCTTTGCCTGTGCGGAGATCGGTGCAGAAGCAGGCTGAGCCCCGGCTGTTGGGCGAGGCCCCGAAGCCGCCCGTGCACAGCTTGAGTTGGTGGTCGGCAGCACGATATTCCCGCCGTAGCGCCTCCGGCTTGATGACGATAATTTTCCCGTTAAGATCATCCTCGCTGCTGATCCCCTCGCATTGTGCGGCGGTGATGATGCTGTTACCGTCCAGCCCGGCACGCTCGTTCAACAGCGCCTGCCTTGTTTTCTCAGCCTGCTTTGTAATTCGCTGTCCATATTCCTGCGCGATCTCGCAGAAGTCATCCCCGCCAACGGCGTCATAAAAGCGGGCGATGATCCCATTGTCCTCACAGAAAGCGCACATGTACGGCAAACCGCTTGTGTCTTTCGGATTCTCGCCCAGAACGATCTCCTTATCTCCGATCATCATGGACTGGATGATCTCATAATCCCCGGCCATGCGCTTATCAGCCATGACTCTGCCCCGTGCTTTCCTTTGCCCGCAGAAATTCCTCCATCCAGAGGGCGCTGCGGATGGTGCTGTGTTCGCCCACCAGCTTTTTCTGGAGACAAAGAACCGTGCGGATGTTGGGGATGGTGATGCCCGGAATCTCCACCAATTCCTCGGTGGAGACCGTCAGGATCTGCGCGGGCGCATAGCCCGCCTGGGCAAAGATGCGAAACAGCCGCTTTTCATATCTCTCTCGTTTCATGACAATCGCTCCCTTCCATTTGAGATATGTAAAAGGGCGGCCTTTCAGCCGCCCCAAAGGATCACTTGCGCTTGGTATGCTTGACGTGGAGAAAAATCAGCCCGCCAAGGATGAACAACGCAAGCGCGATGGAAATGATGGTTTTCATATCCATCACTTTTTGCCTCCCTTCTTCTTTTTCTTCACTGTGAGCAGCGTACAGGTCACAGCACCCACAAATCCTACGCCGGTCAGAGCATACCAAAGCGTGGGATTGCGATCATCGCCGGTCTTGGGCGTATCGCGCAGCTCGTTGTGCATTTCGATTTTGACCTCCGCGCCGGCGCTGATGGTCACGATCTTATCTGTGGCCAGCACATAGGGCTCGGACACCTTGTCCTGCACCTCGGAAACGCGATAATCCCCGCAGCGCAGACCTTCAATGAAGATCTCCCCGTTTTTATCCGTGGTGAACACCTTTTCATAGCCATTGGGCCCGGATACGCGGAAGGAGAAGCCCTCGATTTTCTTGTCCGAGGAGGTCTTGAAGATCTTGAGAGTACCGGTCTGCGGGACATTGATAAAGTTCTTCCCGGCCTCGTTTTCCACGACTACGGTTTTGCCGTTTTCCGTGATGATGAAATAATAGGCGTTTTCGTCCAGATAAAAGCCATCCGGTGCCTTTATCTCGCGCACGAAGTAGCCGCCATAGGGCAGATCGCCCATCTCATAGACGCCAACGCTGACCTCCGGTATTTTGCCGAGTTTTTCATCATCCTTATCCCACTTCTGATCGCCATTGCTGTCCTTGTAAACCTCAAACTCCGCGCCGGTCAGCTTGTTTTCGGGATAGTCCTTGTCCACCTTCGTCAGCTGTACAGTGCCTCTGATCGGCGTGTTCACGATCTCCAGTTCGACCACAGCGCCGCCTTCGGTAATGCTCGCCTCATAGCTCTTATCAGAGAGAACATATCCGGCAGGCGCAGAAATCTCATGCACGATCCAGGTTCCATAGGGGACCTTGGCAAAGGAGAAGCTGCCGTCCTCGGCGGAGGTAGCAGTCAGGATGGCCGCAGCCTCGGTGAACTGTGTTGCGTCCGGCTTGAACAGGCCTATCACCGCACCGGGCAGAGCGTTGCCTGCATCGTCCTTTTTCAGCCCGCGAACCGCACCATAGATGATTTCATTCCGGATGGCGTTACCATCGTTGGCCCGGATCTCCACCACGGCGATCTCAGCGCCCGCATAGTCAAAGACAATGGGATATTTCTGATCAGAGAGCAGATAGTGCTCGGCGGTGGACAGCTCCTCCAGATAATACTTGCCGCCCACGGGCAGATCGGTACGGATGGTGGCGCTGCCATTTTTGTTGACCGACACGATCTCCATGAGCCCATCGGCGGGGATCGTGGTGCCATCGGCGGCGGTCAGCTCCTCCGCAGCATACAGGCCAAAGGTGACTGTCGCCACTTCGCCATGCAGGCCGATGCCGAATCTCTCGTCGGCCAACAGCGTTTTACTCAGCGTGACCTGTGCTTTCTGGCGCTCATTGTTAAAGCGGGCAGAGGTCTCCGTAATTTCCACCTCCTGCCCGGCGTAGACAAGCTCCACGGTTCGGACTTCTGTGTTCAGCACCATGCCGTAAGGGGCAGCGATCTCGGCGATCTCATATTTGCCCAAGTAGAGGGGTTGGCTCACGGCCTGTCCGTCCTCGCCGGTGGTGATGGTATCTACCACGTCTCCGGCAGTGTATCGGAGTGTGCCGTCCAGCGTGACCACATCCTCGACCGCACGGATCTCGTAGACTGCGCCGGGAAGCCCGAGCACCTCATAGAGCGGCTGATACATGCCCTTTTCAGTGACGGTGGAAAATACCTCGCCGGACTTGCTTATCTTGATAACGCCCTTCTGCGCCATGTTTGCCTTTGTGACCTCCACGACCGTGACAGTGTTATCTTCGCTGGCTTCATCAGCGGTCACGTCAAAGAACACCGGCTCACTGCTGAGGACATAACCATAGGGCGCGGATACCTCGATCAGCTTATACCCAGCACCGTATTCCAGTTTCTCCGGAGTGATCAGATAGCCCGCGTCATTGGTATAGAAGATGTCGAGGGTGGTTACTTCGGGGTAGGTGAAGGTCTGGGTGATCAGCGACCCGTCCGGGCGATAGAGCTGGAAGCCAGCGCCTGCGTAGGGAATGGGGTTGCCGGTCTCGGCATCCACCTTGATGATCTTGATATAACTCTGGAAAAAAGCATTGTTGATCAGATAGCGATAGGTCTGCCCGTTTTCGGCTACATATACGTCAAAGGCGGGCAGTAGCTCCCGACCGTCCCAGCCGGATACCTGTTCAACGGTATAGATGCCGTAGGGCAGATCCTTCGTTTGGGCAAAACCATTTTCATCGCATGTCAGGAAGTCCTTCTCGCTTTCCTTGGCTGCGTCGTAGCTGCCAGCAGCTTTCAGATACACGGCAAAGGTTGCGCCGACCTCCGGGGTCTCGATCTGCGTTTCCCCGTCGTCGGTATGCTTGATGATGGCGATATTGCCCTTGACGATATCCTCGGCCACATCATTGGCGGTGCTGTTGTATTCCACGGTGTAGAGCGTGGCCTCGGCCCCTACGTGGTAGGCAGTGCTGTCCAGCAGATAGCCCTCGGAGGGGCTGATCTCCCGGGCAGACCAGTCGTCGCCACAGATATAGTAATCTGTGGTGAATTGGCCGTTACTGTCTGTGGTGTAACTGTCCACCAGCGCGTCGCCCTTATACACACCGTAGACCGCCCCGGCCAGCGTGGCATCGCCCTGGGCTACGCCTGTGGCGCTGTCGCTCTTGGTCACGGCTGCGTTCCACTTTTTCAGGATGTTGGAAAAGCTCTTTTCCGTGATCTTGTTCCACTCGATTGCGGCTTTCTGGCTGGCCGGGACAACGTACTTCACCGCTGTATCCACTTCCTCCAGCGTGTAGCCGGAACCGATCAGCACATCCTGGAAGGTTGCCTTTCCGCTGGCGTCCGTGACGGCGTACTCATCCACAGCCAGGCCGGAGAGCGACGTGCCGTACAAGTGGAACTTGATTCCCTCGACCACACCGTCTTCAGAAGTCTTGGTCACAACCAGGTCGCCGCGCTTGAGGACATTGTTAAAGGTCACGGTAGTCGTGCGGCCTCCAATCACGGTCACGCGCTGCACATCCTGAGGCAGATAGCGGTCAAAGCTCTGCTCGGTCACGGTATAGACGCCGGGGACCAGCCCTTCCACAAAGATGCTGCCATCCTCCGCTGTGGTAACCGACTGCTCCATCTTCTCGCCGGAGATGGTGAAGCGGATACCGGCTACCACGCCGTCCTCCGAGGTCTTTTTCAGATCAATGTTGCCGGTGGGCGTCTCCACATTCAGATACCCATAGATGGGATCGGCGTTTTCCACACCGGTCACCACATCCTGCAGCTCCACATCCCCGTAGGCGATGATCTTGGCGCTGGAGCTGACAGTGGGAATGTTGTTGCGACTGGCGGTGATGCGTACGACGTCCTGAAAAGGTTCGGCGGCACTAATCGTCAACGTGTTCCCGGACTTGGTCACGGACACGGACCGGTTGGAGCTGGAGAAGTTGAACTCCGACAGGACACCGTTGAAATCTGTCAGCGTGAGGCTGTAACTGCCATCCTTATATTCCAGATCCTTGGAAGCGACGTCAGCAGAAGCGGACAGAAAACTGGGAATGGTGTTATGCCGCTGCATCAGGGAGATGATCGTGTCGTAGACGGCCTTAGTGCCATAGTTGGGCTGATTGCTGCCAAACTGGATGTCATAGATAGCTGTGCTGACCTGGCGATAGGGCGGTGTGGATTCCCGGCAGCCAGTCACGAATTCCCAGATGATTTCCGCGGTGGCAACCCACTTTTCATCGTCGCTGCCGCTGAGATTGCTCCAGTTGCCCTGATATCCGTACAGCAATGCAAGGCCGATAGCTTTTCTTTGACCGGCTGAAAGAGCGTTCCATGCCGCGGAGGAACTTTTGTACAGGGTGTCGTTGACCAGCAGATGGCGGCCAGGCTGGATACAGTAGGCGGTTTCCCCGTCAACAAACATACGGGGCTTGGGATGCCCGGTGCCGCCTGCGGTGTAGCCGTCCACGTTGGTTTCCCCGTTATACAGGATCATGTTCCCCTCCGAGTCATAGCAGTAGGTGAACGTGACGGTTCCCGCTTCACCTGCGGCGTAGGCCGTGACCGCAGGCAGCATGGAAAAAGCGGTGAGCACGGCCAGGGCAAAGGCCGCGATCCGCTGCAGGATTGTTTTGTGTTTCATTGCAAACCTCCATGTTGAAAGCTCCGGCTGAATCTGCGCTCAGCCGGGCATGAAAAATCCCCTGTCGGATGAAACCGTAGCAGGGGCATTGGAGCAGATTCTTGTTTTCGGCTGGTACAGCTGGTAACTCTGGGGGAGAGGTGCGGAGAGGGGGACGCAGCATTTCCACTGACTTTATGAAAAGGCATACCGATCCCTTGGCGGCTCTACCGTTCTCGGCCCCGGTTTCTCTGGCGCTGATACAGCTCCAGAGCCTTGATGATGGTGTCTTCGATCTTCTGTGTGGGCGTCCCCGCAGGAAAATACTTGCTGATCCGTTCTCTCGGCATACGAAACTGCTCCTTCTGATTGGGCTTTTCTTCCTGCATGATGGACAGAATAACATCCTCGCTGAGTTTACTCTCCTCGGCAAAGCGCCGCATTTTGATGGCCTGGGCATGAGATGGGGTGCAGTCCTCCAGCTCCATCATTTCATGGAGCGTGGTCTGCTCCTTTTCAGGCAGATAGGACAGCTCCACGGCGGGCCGCATGGCGATTTTTCCCTCGTCCACCATATCCAGCAGCGGCGCAATCAGATAGGTGAGACGGATATAACGCTGGATTTGGGTTTTTCCATCTGGACTCGTTGCTGCAAGCTCATCATTTGACCGTGAACCTAACTTCGGACCCAGTGGGGCCGAAGTTAAATCTGTACGCTGTCCTTGCCGTTTCATAGCTTCCAACTTCATCTTGTAGGCAAAGGCCTTTTCTGACGGCAGCAAACTTTCCCGCTGCAAGTTGGAATCCACCATGATAATGATGGCTTCATCGTCCGTCAGATTGCGCACCAGGCAGGGCATGGTAGGTTTCCGTGCCAGCTTGCTGGCCAGTCTTCGCCGGTGACCGGCCACCATTTCATAGCCGCCCTCCGGCTTAGGTCTTACCATGCCGGGCACCAGCACTCCGTAGCGCCGGATGCTGTCGGCCATTTCCATCATGGCCTCGTCCATCCTCACTTTGAAGGGATGGTTTGGGCAGTCGCTGATTTCCTCCAGAGGGATGTCCACAACCGTTTCCCGACTGGCCGCATCGCGCTCAGCCTGGGTGGTAAACAGGTCATCGACTGAGGTCAGCAGACTTGATACGTTGCTTTTCGCCAATGTCCATCACCTCCTGCACCAGATTCCGATAGGCGTCCGCCGCGCGCCCGTTGGGGTCATGCAAAAAGATGCTCTTGTCCGCGGTGCTGATTTCCGCCAGGCGCACCGTCGCCGGGATCACGGCCTCCATGACGGGCAGGCGCTTTCCATAGTTCTCTTTGACGGACTTCACAATGTCCTTACGGAAATTCGTCTCATTTGCCATTGTGAGAAACACGCCGCCAATCTTCAGCTTGGGATTGATCTGCCGCTTGATGCTCTGCACCGTGCCGATCAGCTCCGCCATGTCCTCGGCGGCAAGATAGTCCGCCTGCACGGGAATGAGTACATAGTCTGAAGCCGACAGAGCGTTGATGACCAGCATACCGAGTGACGGGCGGCAGTCCAGCAGCACATAGTCGTAGTCCTTCTTTACGCCGTCCAGATATCGCTTCAAGACTGTCTCGCGGCTCATGGTGTTTACCAGCCCGATCTCCACCGCCGAAAGGGTGCGATTTGCAGGGATGAAGTCAAAGCCCTCGTCGTGGTGTATGATCTCCGGGTGTTCCGTGCTTTCCTGTCCCGCCACAATGTCGTTCATCACATTGCTAAGGGTCAGGGTCAACTCGTGGGGCTTGCGCTGTCCCAGCATTTTGGTGAGATCGCCCTGCGGGTCAACATCCAAGAGCAAGACCTTGTTTCCATCCTGGGCAAGTCCCGCGCCGATGCAGTAAACGCTGGTGCTTTTGCCGACGCCGCCCTTTTGGTTGGCAACGGCGATCACCTTTGTTTTCGCCATATTGGTTTCCTCCTTTCGCAGATTTAGCCACCCACGGCGATAGTAGGGGGCTATGTAGAAGAAAAACAAAACATGGGAAAATACGGAAATCCGCATTTTCCCATGTCTTGTGGATATGTAGTATTGTTTTCTGCTGTTATCAGTTCGTGATTCTAACCCTCTGATGAATGAGATCTGCTACTCCATCATACAGGTCTATACTGAACCCTTCAGCAACCTCAAAGCTCACAAAAATGCAATAAGGTATAGCTTTATGTCCTAGTTTTCCTGCATCCTCTTTGCAATTCACTTTTATTATGAGATCTTCATTGTTCCATGCGATTGGCCGCTCACCGACAAATATTTCATGTTGTAAAGTGCCTTTTCGTACCGCCTGCCACTCGCTATTTTGCCTTGCTCCGCTCGGAATTAACCCCTTCTGCCCATCATCGATCTCAAACCAGAGCTGTGCTGATCGATAAAGTTGCTTACTTGATTCAATTGGAGATAAATAGGCAAGCGTGACAGTGAGTTTTCTTTTTATGAGATGTGTAGAGAAGTCAATATGTAGTGGTAATCTAAATACATCTCCTTGATCCTTTTCCAGCGCGCCTCGACCGATAAGAGTTATTCTTTCCTTTGTGCAGGTTTTTACACGGTCAACATCTGGGATGCCGTTGCCAACCCAGCGACTTAGCTGCTTTTGATTATCACCCGTTACCCTGCTTAGTTCACTTACGATTTGCTCCCAAGAAGCACCATGCGTCAACATTGCCTTGATTAGAATTGCAGCATAGTCAGAGGGCATATCATAGCCAGTTTCTTCAAGAAAAATTTGCTTAAGGACATCGTGGCACTTAATAGCTTCATGCGTTAATTGAGCAGCCGCATCGCTTGTCCCAAAAGAGTAAGTCTGACCAGATTCTGTTCCTTCATTGTATGGAGCCGCTGTTTTACAGCCAGGCTTTCTATTGTTGTCGACCCAATCAATGCCGTTCGGGAGTCTTCCTTTAATAAATTTCCGGCCACCTTTGTAAAAGAGATCCGGGACGATAACACCTCGGTATCCCTTTCCAATTGCAGAAACAGGAGATGGCATTCCTTTTTTTACTGCCCAAATCGAACGATCGCTTTCTGCAGCATCAGAATAATCGTCATATAGAGCCCCTACCGTAAGCGCATTTAAGCTTTCTGCCGGCGCTAGCACCCGCATATTTCGCTGGTTATCCCTTATTGCGGCCCAAAAGACATCATCTCTCTGTTCAAGCGATTTGGCTTTTAAATCAGCAAAAGTTCCAGGAATCTTGTTAATTATCTCAGCGTGATTCCCTGCGCTGATGATAAAAAGGAGCTTATATTTATATGATAAGTAATCTACAAGACGCGCCAAAGGGCTCATTTCAGTAGCCAATTGACGCATGGGGTCGCCAATAGATAGATTAACGACTTTCACAGAAGGGGCAACTGCATCCTCTCTGTTTTCACCTTCAATCATTCGTTTAACAGCCCTGTGCAAATCATCTACAAATAATCTGTCAGAAGGAACCCTTTCTTCAATTTTTCCTATCCCTACATCACATGGACGCAGAATAGGTCTCATATATATAGGAGTTGAAACAGGCGCGTCATTGCGGTTCAAGTCGCTATATATAGCAAGCGATGCCATGCTTGTTCCATGAGTCCTATATTTGCTTTCATAACCACGCGCGTAGTTATCTGGATCGTCGACAATCAATCGTCCACGTAATAGTTCGTGGTTTTGAATGGGCATACCGTCTAAAACAGCACCAATTGGGTCCCCACTTGGTAATGGATATTCTCGAAGTGGCACGGATAAAGCCTCAGTATCAGTTGAGGACAAAAAAGCTGTCTGACAGACTGGGCGGAAAAACATTATATCATCAACGTGTACTAAGGATATTCCAGTATAGTTATTAATCAGTTCTTCAATAGCATTCCTTGGGAGTTCTGCAAGCATTGCATGGTAGGAGATTTCTCCGATAGTACATTCTTGAAGGATTCGTCCCCCTAAGGATTGAATTTCATGAGTGACGGTCTGAGATGCAACGTTTCTTTTCTGCAAATCATCGCGGTAGAATAGCTCTATCTCAAATGGGACGAGTGAATCACCGTCTATTGCAAGCATTTCCCTCCAATAGTCTATGACTTGTGTTTCTGATATTCTGTCTTGAGCATCCCACCTACGGATTGCTTTTATTTTGGTAAACACATCGCGAATGCCAGCAAATCCTCGCTGAAAAACAGCTTCCTCACCATTCAGATGTCGTTGCCACAACGATAATAGCTGTTCCATGGCCTGCTGGTTTGACATCACACAGTAAAGTTTCCCGTCCAGTGAGTTTTCTGAACGGTCCCCATTTTCTACTTCATAAAAATCATCATCCGGTTCAATACTACTGGAGTCTTTATCAAAGAGCCACTCCAATCCCTGGCAGTGATTAACTGCAGTATAAAAATTGTCTACAGATCCCACTATCTCAAAAACTAGAGCAAAATCGGGATTGATGCCAACAGGTGATTGTTGAACAATTATACTCTTTTGTTCAAATGCGGTACGGAGAGATTGAAAGGTAGGTTGTAGCCTGTTGTACTGCCTATCAAAACTGGGACGCCTGTAATTCTTAAAAACCGGAGTCTTCTGGCTACGTCCAGCTCGTTCAGGCGTTGGAAATAGTATTACAGGTCTTTCGGGCATCCAACGTCCTCTCCTTTCTGCGGCTCAATATTAAAAATAACTTGTGCTTTCCATTTTTGAAGCGCTCGTTCTGTTATCGCTTTTTCATTACTTTCGGGCAATTCAAGAATATACTGTCGATAAATAGAGTATGCAAATTCTTCTGCTTCAGCATAACTTACACCTAGTGTCTTCTTTGCAAGCGTACTTGGCTGCATCCCAAAATGGAAGTTGTGCTCCTTCTCAAAAAACCGATAATAATTCTCAAGATTGCTCCTGGTAGGCTTAGGAATTTCTAGACGAATTTGAAATCTACGCCACGCAGCCTTATCCAACAACGACTCATGGTTTGTAGCTGCAATTGCAATAACGTAACTTGGAAGCGCATCGATTTGCATAAGAAGTGAGCTTACAACACGTTTTATTTCACCGGTTTCGTGTATATCACCTCTCTCTTTCCCTAAGGTTTCAAATTCATCAAAGAACAAAACACATTCTCTTGTCTTTGCGTATTCAAACAACTTTGAGAGCCTAGAAGCAGTTTCACCCAAGTACGAACCAATGATGCTTTCATATCTGACAGTAAGAAGAGGCACCATAAGGGCTTCGGCAATTGCTTCTGCTAGAGATGTCTTTCCGTTTCCCGGTGGGCCAATCAGGAGAATCTTATTGCGTGGTTCCAGTCCGTATGATTGCAACAAGTCTGCCCGATTGTGTTCGCTAATTAAATCTTGACAGGCAACACGAACATAATCGGGAAGAATCAGATGATCCAACCGCTTAACAGGATTCTTTTCAATAATAAAGGATTGCTCCACTGCTCCACTTCGAGGCATTATCGGACCAGATGTGGATTCGCGCGGAGCCATACGTCTGGATGTCCTTAATAAGTCTTCTATCTTGTTTGCTAATACAGTATGCTGCTTCGAACGCTCCTCTGCGCAGAGCGCTTCTGCTGCTTTTCGAAAGCTGGCTGCATCATTTATTAGCCCATATTTAATTAATTCACATAATAAATCGGCTCTTGCCATAGCGCATTATTCCTCCTA
>JAFSLL010000244.1 GCA_017448455.1 Oscillospiraceae bacterium
AGTCATCTCCTTGAACAGGTACGAGAAGGCTTCCGCACCAGTTTCCCACAGGCGTTTGCCGACGTACATTTCAAGCACTGTCAGTGCCCAGGCGTAGACGTCCATCCACTTTTCAGCAGGTGCGCCTTCCGCCTGCTCTCTCGGGCAGTACTGAATCGTATAACCGGTGGAAACCGGCTTTTTGTTTTCCGTCAGCTGAGACTGTGCTTTTGCAAGACCGAAGTCCGCTACCTTCGCGTCCCAGTCCTTTGTCAGGAGGATATTGCCCGGTTTCACATCCTGATGGATCAGATTGTTTTCATGGGAATACTGCAGGCCTCTCGCTGTCTGGATGGCAATGTCCAGAATACGTTCCTGTACTTCTTCTTCCGTGCCTTCATACAGGGAACCGTCTTTGATCCTGTCTTTCAGACTGCCGTTATCCATCCACTCAGAAAAGATGGTCGGTACTCCCCCTATTTCTCTCACATAGTAACAGGAGACAATATTCGGATGCAGGCCTAAGTTGATCCAGTTTTCACATTCCCGGATGAACTCTTCTTTCCTCGCTTCGCTGCCTTCGGCAAAGAATCTCGGCTGAGGGCGCTTCATGGCAAGGTCGGTATTCCAGCTCTCATGGTGCACTCTCCACACGCTGCCCATGCCTCCGTGGATGGCATCGTCGAGGACTTTATAGGTATCGAGAATCGGATCGTTCTTTTTGATCTCTTCATTGGAGAGAGACTCCGGCTTTTCTCCTCTTTCCTTCCGCAGCTTTATCTCGTCAATCGCCGCCTGCGAAACAGAGAAATCTTCCTTTATGCTCTTGTCGATCTCATTGCTGAAACTTGAGGTTGAGAGTTCCATGATATGCCTCCCAGTAATTCTTTTTTCCGCTAAAAATCCTTATTAAGTTTGCACCCCGCAAAAGCTCTGTTACCTGTTTAACGGTCTGCGCTGCGCAGACGGAGATATTGCTCCTCGCAGGCGCAGCCTTCGAATGCGTCCTGCGCCCAGTTTGCCACGCGGGACAGGTCTCCCTCGATCACGAGATTTTTTAGATTCGTACAACAGCCGAAGGCCCATGTCTGAACGTCTTTTACCGACACCGGGATCGTCACGGACTCGAGATCCGGATTGTCCGCGAGCATGCCGGGCTTTATGATCTCCAGCCCCGGTTCAAAGCAGACGCCGCGAACGCCGCAGCTGTAATAATCGTAGTCGTCGTCCTCGCTTCGGATCATGACGGCAAACGAAGCGGGCCAGCAATCCACCCGGTTCCATTCCGGCAATTCCGCGTTTCTGACAGGCGAGTCCGACCTGTTGGCAGGGATCCAGCAATCCTCGTAACGGACGAGCACGATATCTTCGTCGCAAAGATACGCATATCTCTTCCCTTCCTGAAACAGGACCAGGATTCCGTCGTCACACATAAGCGCATCATAAACAGGCGTCCCTTCGATACGATCCGTTAGTTCCTCTCCGTCGTCCGGCAGAAAGCGTTTGTCCCGCTTGTCCTCACGCCAGACCCATATCCTGCCGTCCTTAAGCCAGACGATGCTTTTGCCGCTTGGGGATGCTACCGCCGCCAGAGGCCAGCGATCAGCCTCCCGCACATCCCAGCGACCGTCTATGAGCGTATTGACCTGCATTTCTCCGTTTTTGCTGACAATCATCATGAGCGATTCCGGCGGCCAGGCCTCGGACTTCGGCCATATATAAACACCGAAATGCCTGCCGTCCGGCAGATCGCCATAACGGCGATAGACCGCGTTGTGCCATTCGTCCGGATCCGTCGAGACATTATAGCGGAAGTCACATTCTTCCCAGTTGTCTTTCAGCAGTGAAAGATCGATGCCCGCGGTGGAGCGCAGCTTTTTTGTTACTCTCAGACGTTCCTGCCTGGCTAAAAAGTGCTTGATCGCCTCATACAGGTTGTGAAACCGACGGATACGGTCATGATCGGGATCGTCCGAAACCACTTCTGCCGTCCTGCATTCACTAATATACCGGAGCAGCCGGTCCGCATCCGTGGTCTCGAACGATTGTCCGTCGTCAAGAAAGCGGACCAGTTCAAATTCATCCTGCACGTCCAGCGTTTTCAGAAAATCAAAATCCGGTGCAGGCACTTCAATTTTGCGAATATCAGCATTGTAGCCCCAGCCGTAACATTTTTCATACGCTGCAAAACATTCGTCCCTGAAGTTCAGGTAGCGGATGAAAAAAACTTCGCCGAATTCGGGAACGTCCACATAGAGTACGGCACGATCCCGGGACAGGATCCATTCTCTTATTCCTCGTGCAGTGACCCATGTGAACGTTTTTGTTTCACCCTCTCCCAGCGTGAACAAAAAACGGGCAAATCCCTTTATACTGTGGTCGTCGCCAATCACAGCTGCCTTATTGACCGGGTATTTCAATTCTTCACGATCATCCAAAACAATATGCAGATCCTCATATATATCGTCGGAATAGGCAATATACATTGAAAATTTGTGCCGTATAAGATCAAGTTTTCTCTTCCTGTCAGCGCGGCGATACACGTCCCACTGCTCAGCGACCAGCTGTTTCAATGCCGCATCATCCATGGTCAGCGCCTGTACCTTTCTGTATTGTCATTCTTCTTTTATCCGATGATCTTCAGGCTGTACTGCGTTATGCCATGCTGATTCCGATATCAACATTGACAAGCTTTCCGATCAGCTCCCGGCCGCAACCCTGCAGAAGTCCTTTCTTAACAGATCCTATTGAAACTGTCAGGTTGCTCTCGACTGCAAGCTCTGCTTCTCCCGTGTCTCCGTTCATACCGCTGTTGATATCCACAGAGATCACAAACTTCTGGTCGTACCGCTTTCGGTTTTCGTTGATTTCCCGGATGACCGTCGCAACCGGTTCGCGCGGCATACCCCGGAAGCCGGTACCCAGCAGGCAGTCCACATAAATATCAAAGCTGACGTAATCGATCCATTCTTCTTCCCAGCTGAGGACAGAAATGCCTTTTTC
>JAFSLL010000245.1 GCA_017448455.1 Oscillospiraceae bacterium
CGTTCGGTGGCCTTTGAATTCTGAAAAACACCCATGATCGCGTTTGCCGAAGCGACCTTGGACGAGTAATCCAGGTGCGCATAGATATTGCTCGTGGTGGCAATATCGCTGTGCCCGAGCCACTCCTGAATGTCCTTCAGCGCCACCCCATTCGCATACAGAAGCGTCGCGCAGCTGTGCCGGAGATCGTGAAATCGGATCTGGCGCAGTCCATGATTCTTCAGAAACTTTGGGAACACCTCCGTCAGATAGTTTGGCTTCATCAGTTCTCCCATTTCATTAACGTAGACATAATCCAAATAGTCTCTGCAATAACTGGTCCCGCATATTTTGCGATTGATGTTCTGCTTTTCTTTCAGGTTCAGCAGGAACTCTTCAAATGGTGCAACAAGAGGCAGTGTCCGATGAGAGGACTTTGTTTTGGTGCTGTCCTTCCCGATCAGAACCTCCTTTCCGTTCACCGTCGTTTGAACGACCGTGTGCTGGATGGCGATCGTTTTACGTTCAAAGTCGATGGCGTCCCAATTTAGACCGATAACCTCGCTGCGACGCAGCCCATAGAATGCGGCAAGGATCACCCCAAGCTCCAGGTTGGTTCCCTTTACAGCCTCGAATAGTTTTTCCAGCTCTTCCGCCTTATATGGCTTTGTCTGAAACGGGCTTTTGCGCGGACGCTGAACCTTGTCGGCAGGATTGCTCGCGATAAGGTCCGTTTTGAAGGCGTACTGAAGCGCTTTACGGATGTTCGCATGGCGATGAATGACGGTGTTTGTGCTGACGCGATTGACGTCCATCTCGTATGAATAGTAATCCTGGATCTGTTTAGCTGTGACCTCCCGCAGCAAAAGATTCGGGTGAAACCGATCAAAATATGGGATGATTTTATTCTTGATTGCCTTTTCATACGAGCTGTAAGTAACGTCCGTAACGCTGGTACGCATCATCTTCAGCCAGTCCTTCAGAAATGATGTGAACCGGATATCCGAATCTACGTTCAGACCGCTTTTCTTTGCCAGAATCCGGTACCTCAGTTCTTCTTCCTTCTCCCTGCGTGCTTCGAACAGCATGGCCTCGGCGCGCTTTTTATTGCCCTTCAGGGGCAGCTTCGTGGAACGGGACGGCGTCCTGCGCTGTCCATTCTCGTCTGTGTAGCTCAGAACGATGTGATAATATCCATCCTTCTCTCTGAGATGTCCTGCTACCATTTCCATAATTTATTACTCCTTTCCTGTGTAGCTGTGTACATCCGCCGCTGACACGGACAGGTTATACCCTGCCCGTGCCGTCTTGCGAATCTACTGGGTTTTACCCAACGGATTTTTGGAGGTCGGTCAGGTATTCGATCACAAATACCTTCGGGATCCTGTACCGTTTTCCGATCCAGTAGCTTTTGATCTCGCCGCTTTTGAGAAGGCGATATACGCTTTTCGTGCTGGTGCCTCCGAGCATTTCGGAAAGCTGCTCGACATTGACGACGTCTGGATAATCCGTGAACATCACCTTGTAGTAGTCCTGTAATTCGCGTTTCCTCATGGCTGTCTCCTATCGTACGCCGGAATCACGGGAGGGCTTTCTTTCCGGCTGACGGACTTTAGCCTGCTGTTCCAGCATTCGTACAATCGCGTTTCGGATCTGGTTGGGGGTATAATCCGGAAAGAAGTGCTGCAAGGTATCCAGAGGGATCTTCACCATCTCACGCTGATTCGGCTTTTCTTCTGCGAGGATATCGAAGATATCGTCATCTGTGAGCTGACCTGCTGCAAACAGCTTCTTCATCCGGCAGGCTTGTGAGAGCGAGGGCGTGCAATCCTCACTCTCAATAGCTGTCAGAAGCACCTGCTGCATTTCTTCGGACAAATAGGAGAGCTCCACCGCAGGCGTGAAGGAAATGCGGCCTTCATCCACCAAGGCAAGGAGATCCGGGTCCAGATAGGTCAAACGAATGTAGCGTTTGATCGTGTCCTTGGAAACGTTCTCCGCTTCTCCGATCAGATCCGTGCTCAGCTTCGGTGCAACTTGCGCCGAGGTTCGTTTGCCTTGATGCGATATGGCTTCCAGCTTCATTTTGTAAGCGAATGCCTTTTCCGAAGGCAGCAGATTCTCCCGGTGTAGATTGCTGTCCACCATCTGGATGACGGCGGCGTCGTGGTCGATGTCGAGGACAATGACCGGAACTTTGGTGAGCCCTGCAAGTTCCGCTGCTTTCGTTCTGCGGTGTCCGGAAATGATCTCGTAATCATCCGTGCCTTCCAGGCGGCGAACGATCACAGGCGACAAAATGCCGTTCTCGCAGATGCTCTCCGACAGCGCGGAAAGCGCGTCATCCTCCTTTACATGATAGGGGTGATCCCGAAACGGACGCAGCCGGGAGAGCGGCAGCGCTGTAACGGTCATCGGCGCAGCTGGAGCGTCTGCCGCAGCTGGCTCTGTCGGTATACCGAGTGCTTTCCGCACACTGTTCCAGTGCGGATTGTTATGCAAGTTCTCTGTCATTTACATACCTTTCTTGATTTCAGTTTGTTCTGTGCATATGGAGCTAAACTCCGGTTCGGCACGTGCGCGGCGAATGATTCCGGGAACGATCTTGATAACATGCTCTGTGGCGGTTCCGCGTTCATGTGCGGTACGGGTAATCTCGTTGAGCTCCCGCTCAGGGCGTTGATCCGTTCAGCGAAGTGGC
>JAFSLL010000246.1 GCA_017448455.1 Oscillospiraceae bacterium
CGGTTTCTTCAAATACTCCGGGGAAAAGCCCTGCAACAAGCGCCAGTAACACCGGGTTTGCATTCAGAAATCGACTGACGGTATGTTCCGGAAGACCCATTGCTGTCGGAAAAGCCAGCACATTCTGAATAGGCTTTTCAAGGATCAGAGCGAAAAGCAAGAAGGTGGCTGCCCCGACCAAAATGGACGTAATAGGCTCTTTTTTCTTTAATTTCCAGATAATTGCTATAGCCACAGGAACTGCAATCCAAAGCACAGCGCCTACAATCAGCCAAATGAAAGATGCAGTTTCGACATGCGCGTTCTCTATCATATCCCTACACCTCCTCATCTTCCTTGCTGAGGAATTTCTTCTGCCAACTCCACTTTCCACATTCCGGGCACTTCATGTATCGTGTTCTGCCTATATGCATCGCAAGATTTGTCTGCCAGTAGGTTGGAATGTGTCTGTCGTGGCATTTCTGACATTCATAGTATCCTGCCTTCTGTTCAATCCCGACCGCGATAAACGCAACTGTCAAAATCATCACAACAGCAACCGCAATCAGCGTGGCCCGTACCCATACAGGCAACTCCACGTAAGCAGCCACAAAGCACATGAAGAGTCCTGCGATAACTGCCGGGAATGATATCAGGTATTCCGTCCTGAGCATTTGCCGGTTCTTTTCTTCGACCTCTCGCCTCATCGCCAGCAGGTTTTCTTCTGCCCGTTTGTCATATGCTTCTGCCATAATTCTTTCGCCCGACAGGAGTTCATTGACATTTATTTTCAGAAGTTCACAAAGATCCAGCATAATCCCGGAATCCGGCATAGACTTTCCGGTCTCCCATTTTGATATCGCCCGGTCACTGATTCCGAGCATCTCGGCAAGGACTGCCTGAGTCATGCCCTGTTCCTTTGCTAATGTGCGATAAAGAAGTAATAGAAGTGTAAAAAATTTTGCCGTTCCTATCCGGCACTTAGGGCTGTGTCGGATAGGTCAGGCGTTAGGCTTCCGGCAAGTCTATCTTGCCGACAAAGCTGTAATAAATCTCAATGTCCTGCCTGCGGGTGCCGTTCTCGTCATAGCTGCACTCATGCACGACGATTTTCTCAATCATTTCCCGCAAGAGGGTGGGGGTCAATTCTTCAAAAGCAAGGTGCTTTCTCACAATCCCCATGAATTTCTCGGCGTTGACGGTGGCGGCCTGCGACTTGGAAAGTTCCTCCTGCAAAGCGGCAGCCCGGTCTTTCAGTTCCCGCTGCTCCTGCTCATAGTCCGCCGACAGCTCCATGAAACGCTCGTCGCTGATTTTGCCGCTTACATTGTCCTCATACAGCCGCTTGATAATGCGGTTCACTTCGGCAATGCGTGTCTGGGCCTGTTCAAGCTGCTTCGTGGCTGCGGCGGTCTTTCTCTTGCCGCCGATTTCGTTCTGCTGGATGAGCAGCTTTACAAAGCGGCTCTCATGCCTGGCGGCGTATTCCGTCACTTGCCGGAGATTGGAAAGCACGCCCGCCGTCAAAAGGTCGGTGCGGATAAAGTGTGCCGTACAGTCACGGGTACGCTTCTTGTAGCTGCCGCAGATATAACAGTCCTGCTTGCGGTTCTTGTTCTGATACCGCTGCTGATACAGCACATGGCCGCAGTCGGCGCAGAACAGCATACCAGAGAACAGCCCCACTTCATCATAGCGGTTCGGGCGTTTTCGCTGCTTGCGTAACTCCTGCACACGCTCCCATGTTTCCGTGTCGATAATCGGCTCATGGTGATTTGGGAAGATAGCCTGCTTCTCGATGGGGTTCTCAACGCTGTGCTTGACCTTGTAAGAGGGCTTCTCCGTCTTGAAGTTTACCAGACAGCCAGTGTACTCCCGGTTTTCCAGCAGATGGACGACGGTGTTTGTCGCCCACTTGCACTCATAGCCGGGGTGGTAGCGTCGGGTGCTGCCCGTCCTGCGGTATTCCAGCGTCCCCGGCGTGGGGATTTGCTGCTCCGTCAGCATACGGGCAATCTTGGTCGGGCCATTTCCCGCAAGGCAAAGCTGGTAAATCTGCCGGACAACCGGGGCGGCTTCCTCGTCAACGATATAGTTCTCGTCCTTGTCCATGAGATAGCCATAGACTGGCTTGCTGGTTACAGGCTTGCCGCTCATGCCTTTTGCTTTCTTTACTGCCTTGATTTTCTTGCTCGTATCTCTCACCAGCCATTCGTTAAATAAGTTCCGCAGAGGGGTAAAATCATTGTCCATGCCGCCGTTTGCGCTGTCCACGTTGTCATTGACAGCGATAAAACGCACGCCCTTTTGAGGGAACAGCATTTCCGTGTAAAATCCCACCTGCAAGTAATTACGCCCCAGCCTGCTCATGTCCTTGACTATGACGGTGCCGACTTTCCCGGCTTCAATGTCTGCAAGCATGGCTTGAAATCCGGGCCGCTGGAAGTTCGCACCTGAGTAGCCGTCGTCGGTGTACCAGCGCAGATTGGTAAAGCCGTTCTGCTTGGCGTAGGCTTCCAAAATCCGTTTCTGGTTGGAAATGGAATTGCTCTCGCCTTGCAATTCGTCCTCATGGGACAATCTCGGATAAAGGGCGGTAATGAGGTTTTGGGTGGCTTGTCTTAACATAAAATCCTCCGTTTCCGACAGCCAGCCCCACTATTCCGTGGTTTCATTGTACCACGGAACAG
>JAFSLL010000247.1 GCA_017448455.1 Oscillospiraceae bacterium
CATGCTGTGGTGTGGCATATACCGAGGAGCAGATGTCCAGAGAATACAAGTTCTTTCCAGGGCAGAGCATGCTGAAGGACGGTAATGGTGGCAAGTTTTGCCACGACAGGATCACGGTCAGCAGGGAGGTGATGTGATGGCAATCTTAGTAATGATCTACGGCCAGAGCGGCACAGGCAAGAGCACCAGCCTCCGAAACTTCGAGCCGGATGACGTCTGCATCATCAACGTGTCCGGAAAGCCACTTCCGTTCCGGAAGAAACTGAACACGAACAACACGGACAGCTATACGCAGATCCTCATGAATCTTCCGCGGATCACCAAGCCGAGCATCGTCATTGACGACGCGACCTATCTCATGGTCAACGAGTTCATGCGGAATGCGAAGGTCACCGGCTATCAGAAGTATACCGACATAGCCTACAACTTCAACAACCTGATCGACGCAGCTGCCCAGCTACCGGAAGACAAGATCGTGTACTTCATCGGACATTCTGATCAGGCTGACGACGGCCGGGAACACTTCAAGACGATCGGCAAGATGCTCGACAACTATGTCACCCTGGAGGGCAAGTTCTCGATTGTGCTGAAGACAATGGTGAAGGACGGGGAATACTACTTCAGCACCCAGAACAGTGGCCAGGACACCGTGAAGTCACCTATGGGATTGTTCGCCAGTGTGAATATTCCGAACGACCTGAAGGCGGTCGATGATGCAATCAGAGAATACTACGGAATCAATAACAACGAAAGCGAGGATAAATAATGTTACCCAGATACGACAAGACAGCACGCAGAAAATCTTTTGAGGCCCTGCCGAAGGGCGCTTATGTGGTCAAGATTCTGAATGCCGAGCAAGAGAAGAGCAAGAACGGCATCGGCTCACACATCAAGGTATCTTTTGACATCGCTGAAGGCGAATATGCCAACTTCTACACCCAGCAATACAAGGCAAACACCAACGAAAACAAGGACTGGCCCTATGATGCCGTGTTCTATGTCAATATCCCGGATGACAGATCTCCGGAATGGATGCGTCTGAACTACAACACCTTCTTCGCGGATCTGGAAGACAGTAACGACGGATTCGTCTGCCAGGATACAAAGTCCATGAAGGGCAAACTGATCGGCGGCAAGTTCCGCATCGAGCAGACAACATTCAACGGCAATGTCTATGATCACACGAAGCTCTACTGGACCTGTGTTGCTGATGATGTCAGAAATGGCAGAGCAGGCAGGCTTCCGAAGGACAAACTGGTGGACAGTTCGCAGTCGGTTCAGAATGACGGCTTCATGGACATACCAGATAGCCTTGATGATGAGGGCCTGCCCTTCAACTAAGCCATGGAGATCTTTGACCAAAAAGAGGTATTGAGATCCTTTTCAGTCATTGCAGACACAAGGGAACAGGCGACAGATAAGTCACGACGCAGATACGCGAGTATGGGCGTGCCAGTCGAGCGGGCGACATTGGATTTCGGGGATTATACCTGGAATGCAGTGCTGCCCGACGGCCGGCCGATCTGGGACACAGGGAACAGGATCCTGCCGAGCATCAGTATCGAGCGGAAGGAAAGCCTGGACGAATTAGCTCAGTGTTTCACGCGCGGCCGCGACAGGTTCCGGCGGGAGTTCCAAAGGGCAACTGCTCACGGTGCCAGGATAATCATGATAGTTGAGAACGCCAGCTTTGAGAAGCTCATCAACGGAAGATACCGCAGCCGGTTCAATCCCAACGCGTTCCTGGCGTCCGTGACGGCCTACACCGTGCGCTACAACATGAACCTGCTGTTCTGCAAGGAAGACACATCCGGACGACTGATCAAGGAGATCTTATACCGCGATCTGAAGGAAAGACTGGAGCGTGGTGAGTTTGGCTGAAAGTGGGTGGATTAGTCTTCACAGGAAGATCAGAAATAATTGGATATGGCAAGACCCGGAGAAGCTGAGAGCCTGGCTGGACATTCTGTTGATGGTGAACCATGAAGATAAAAGCATTCCATACAACGGCAAAATCATCACAGTCAAAAAAGGGCAGAAACTGACCAGCATCGTAAAACTGGCAGAGCGTTGGGGATGGAGTCGGCACAGAGTATATAGATTCCTTTCGTTACTAAAAGCGGACAACATGTGCAACATAGACAGCACAACGAACGGCACACTTATAACCGTGGTGAAATGGGACTTATATCAGATTCAGGGTACAGCAAACGGCACAACGAACGGCACAGCCGACGACACAGCGAACGGCACAACGGGCGGCACACAAACAATAATTAATAATAATGATAAACAACACAATAACGCGCGTGCGCGCGCGAGGCGTGAGAGTGATCATGACAGAGTTTTTGCCGAGTTCTTGGAACTGGTAGCCGAAAAGGAAAGAGAGGAGCAGGAACGTAAGAATGATAGCGAAGGAGTTCGACGAGATCCGGAGAATATTGAGCGGCCGTTACAAGCTCTGTGAGGATAGCAAGGAGTCGTTCCGGTGGTTCGAGTCCCTCAAGGCATACGACTTTGCCATCGTGAAGGAAGCGGTCAACGACTGGATCGTGAGCGACGGCTGGAAGCCGGAGGTCGTGAACATTGTCGACAGGTGCAACGATGTCCTGCGGTGGCGGAAGCAATCCATGGAGGCGACAGAGCCGAACGTGAAGACGGTGGCCTGCCCAATATGCCGGGACTCTGGCCTTGAGCGAAAAACAAGTCCTACTGGCATCATCATTGGCAAGCCATGCACGGCATGCAAAATGGGAAGGATAAATTACCCATGGGAGTTCCTGTCTGATGAGCAAAAGCAACAGTACAACGAGCGCGAGATCAAGGCGGGCCGTCAGGTGCCGAAGATCCATGAAGCGCCGAAGGACTTCTACAACTGGTATGTAAACGGAATCGAAACAAAATGAGACTTACAAATCAATGCTGCAAAGATTGTCACAAGCGCTATTCTGGCTGTCATTCTGAATGCCCTGATTACATAGCGGCGAAGGCCGAATCAGAGCAGATCCGGCAGCAGCTGATCAAAGAAGGCCTGATCAAAGGCTA
>JAFSLL010000248.1 GCA_017448455.1 Oscillospiraceae bacterium
CGGTTGCGCTCATTGAGGAAGAACGCCCATTCTTCCTTGAGATACTTTGGCATGCGCGGCATGTCCCACCTCCTTTCTCCGGTTCCCGAAACCGGCCTTGCTGGGAATATAAAAAAGACCTGACCGCTCCAAAAACTGTTTGTTTTCGGGGCGAATTCAGGCCATTTGGGGGCTGTGGAGATATTCTGAAGGAGCAGTTAGAGAAATCCTCTTGAATCAGCAGGAAAAGCCGATATAATGGAGTTGGCAGTTCCTGGTTCCTGTAATCAGATATATGACGATCGGTTTTCGGCACCATTCAGAACTGCTCTTTGTAAGTGACTGCCGTGGCCGATTGTCATTCCCGAGCGGAAAAGTAACCGAAAAATGCAGAATAAGATTACCCCCTCGCTAATAGGAGAAATCTGAAGGGGTTTGCGGAACTGTTTTTGGAAAAATTATAAATTCTTTTTGGAAGGGAGGTGATTGACGGTGGTTGAGTGGGAAAACGAGCTTTCCGATGAATATGAGCAGCAGGAAGAATTGTCCGACAGGCTGCAAAAGAGCCTTGCTTTAGAACGGGAAGAAGCCCTCGCTCTGGAATTGGAGCGGGATGAAGAGCGGGCTGTTCGGGAACAAACTCCGCCTGAGCCTCCTGAAAGAAAAAGACTAAAGAGGGAAATTGAACGGGAAGCGCTTGCTCGTCTGGAGTCAGCAGCCCGCACGGTCTCTGATTGGCAGCGTGTTATTGCCTGGTGGGACAGGCTGGATGAAAACAGGGAGCGCAGAGAACGTTATCATGAGATCAGCCGAAGCGGTGACGATCTCCCCATCGATTTCGATGCAAAGGAAGACGGCCTGCGGTTCCCGGATACGACCAATACCGTATTGGATAAGCAGGTGCAGAAGGGAGATTTCATAGAGAGTCTCTTCAACTGTCCCTATGATATCCATGAACTTGTGACAGATCCGTTTTTGTCCAAGGTTCTGTATGATCTTTCCCTTGACCACAAGGAAATCCTGTATTTTTCTGCTGTCCGCCAGTTTAGCAGCCAGAAGATTGCCGACCTGCGGGGACAGACGGATCGGAACATCCGAAAGGTGAAAAAGACGCTGCTGGGAAAGATTCACAAAAAGATACTCCCGTATCTGAGATCCCGGGCAGAAAGAGGACTGCCGCTGACCCTGGAGGAACGATCCTTCCTCATGAGAATGAAAGGATCCGGTCTTGACGGATAGATAAGGCGGCACTATACTTGTAATTGTATGTTTTGCATTTAGGTTACGTTGGAGGTGAGACGTGAATCCCTTTTTTGAACAAACTCACGCGTCATGGGTAAAATACAGCAATTATGAATGGAAAAAAACAGCAGACGGAACTCTCTATCTGCTTCCGGCAAGAGATGCAGTACCAAAGATATACAACCCGATAGAGAATGCTCAGCAACTGGTAGTAGATGCACTTAATATAGGCCGAATGGGAACAAGAGAAAGGCCTGATACGGAGATTCAAAAGGCAATCATGGACTTTGCCATGAAATACGGTCTTTTCGGACTGATGACCGCACTGCCTACCACCTCAAAGTTTATGGATTACGAAGCAGTCTATCTGCCGAAAAATCCGTTTATAAAAGCGGAAGTCATGGATACGATGGACTATCTTGCCCTCTTTTTCCCTTTCAAAAAACCGAATCTGGTTAAACGAGGAGTCGAGTCTGTGTGGACCCGTCAGGATGATAAGCCTATGATGGCTCTTATGATGACAATGAGCGATCAGCCTTTGGCGGTCAATATGGGCTTTCAGCGGGAATATGCCGAGCGCTATGACTGGCTGAAACAGCAGTTCAAGGAGTGGGCATTCTTATTTGTTACAAGCGTGTTGTATTATGATGCCTATAGTGAGAATGATGTGCAGCCCCGTATGCTTTTGCAGCAGAGTATGGCGGCTTTTGACGGAAACGCACCGACCTACCATATCGCGCTGCTCGAGAAGCCGACGATCATGTGGAATTATCACTCGCTCCTTCTCGGTATTCAGCTGATGTTCAGCTTTATGCTGACAGACGAAAAAACACCGCTGCGTCTGTGCCGGCATTGTGATAAAGTCTTTGTGGCCAGCCGGTCCAGCAATCAGTTTTGCAGCCCGGAATGCAAGAACCGGTATAATGTGTATAAGACACGGGCAAGGAAAAACAACACCGGAGAAAATACAGAAAGAGTATAAACGTGGCTGATATGAAAGAGAACCTGACAGAACTTTTAGACGGATTGATCTCCCGCGATTATGAGGAGGACTGGTTTGAATTCAAGGAGAATTGGTTCGAACCACACCAGCTGGGGGAGTATATTTCCGGCATGTCCAATGCGGCAGCTCTGGTTGGCCAGGAATATGCTTATTTCGTATGGGGAGTCGAAGATAAAACTCACAAGATCGTTGGAACATCCTTCGATTATCACAGAGACGTTAGAAACGAGCCTCTGGAACACTATCTGGCCCGGCAGCTGAAGCCGGATCTGGATTTCAGATTCATGGAAACGACCTTCCATGGAAAACGTGTTGTGATCCTGATCATCCCTGCTGCGAAAGATGTTCCGACATCTTTTGACAAAAGCCGTTATTACCGCATCGGCTCAAGCAAAGTAAATCTGATGGATTATCCGGAACGGGAAGCGCGGCTGTTCATGGCCCTTCGCGGCGAGATTCCAACAATTGAAAAAACAGTATCTGAATATCAGGACCTGACTTTTAATAAACTCTTCGCTTACTATGGCTCTAAGGGAATCTCGCTGAACAGGAGAAATTTCAAGAAAAACCTGAATCTGCTGACGGCAGATGGCAGGTACAATGTCATGGCGCAGCTTCTCTCGGACAACAGTCAGATCCCGATCCGTTTCGGTCTTTTTACGGGGAAAACGAAAGCCTCCGCTATGTATGCTGTCCGGGAGTTTGGTAATGATTGCCTTCTTTATTCCTTGGACGGGATCCTGCGCTACGGAGAAGTCTTGAATGTTCCGCAGGCTGATGAACGAAACCGTATTGTGGAGAGGAAAGAAGTTATGCTTTTCAATCAGGATGCTTACCGTGAAGCTGTGATAAATGCTTTTGTGCATAATCACTGGCTGGAAGGAGCGCCGGCCTTTACGGTTTTTCAGGACAGGCTCGAGATTCTCTCCAGGGGGTCTCTGCCGCCCAAACAGACCATGGATGGCTTCTTTGCCGGCGAGTCCGTTCCAGTAAATGAAAAACTGGCCAGAATCATCCTTCAGCTGCATATAAGTGAACAAACCGGCCGCGGGGTTCCGGCAATCGTGAATGTCTATGGTAAGCAAGCTTTCCGTTTTACGGAAAATAATATCAAGGTAACGATTCCGTTTGAGCGGTTAAGTGACGGGGGTAATGTACCAGTTAAAAGCAAAAAAGCACCAGTTGATGACGTTAATACCTCAGTTACTACCCCAGTCGGCGACACAAATACCCCAGTCACTACCCCAGTCACTGTTACGGTCGGCGTGTCAGATAAGATCCTTGAGTATTGCAATGAGCCGCATGGTATTCTGGAAATTGCTGCTCATTTAGGATATAAGGAAAAGAAAACGGTGAGAAAATATTTGACCCCTCTTTTGGAACAAGGTCGTATCGCCATGACAGTTCCGGAAAAGCCGAACAGCCGGCTGCAGAAATACATTACGATCAAATAAGCGCTTTTTGGGAAAAAGAGAAACAAGAAACAAGTAATACACGGACAGTCCAAGAGGAGAAGGAAAAGAATGAAGCATCCGGATAAGTGGCGGGATACGGTTGATCCATTCTCGCTGCCGTATAAGCATTTTCAGCTGAAAGAGGTCCTCGGATATCCTCATGCGGGAAACGACGTGTTTCATGTTCGGGGAATTTACGACGGTCGGGAGGTCAGAGCTTTTGTCAAGGCGGCGCGGCAGAAAGGCGCCTCCATTAATAATGAAGTGGCGATCCTGTCCCAGATCGATTCGCCGATCTTCCCGGCGGTCATCGATTACAATCTGGAGGAAACTCCTTTTTCGGTAACGCTGGAGCTTCCGGGAGAACGGCTGCCGACCATTTTAGGGGATAATGACCACCTGGATTCAATGGCATATATGCCGGAATATGGTGCCGCCCTTGCCGGGATCCATCAATGGAGCTTGCAGGCGGGGGATGTGAAAGACAGGAAGTTCTTTCATCGGCCGTCGGAGGAACTTTTGTCCGGGCTTGGCCTGGATCACCTAAGGGAATACTTTTCTCAGCCCGAAAAGCAACCGGTACGGTGCTTTTGCCACGGGGATTTTCACTATGCCAATATCCTCTGGGAGCAGCATCACATCAGCGGGATCCTGGATTTTGAGCTGGCGGGCTACGGAAACCGGGATTTTGATATCGCCTGGGCTTTGTTTCGGCGCCCCGGGCAGAGTTTCCTGAAAAGCGAAGAGGAAAGGAATGCTTTTCTGGAAGGATACCGACGGTTCGGAGAATATGATCCGGACGCCGTCAAGCGGTACATGGCGCAGTGCTATGTGTACTTTCTTCAGTTCAGAACAGATGAAGAGTACGAAAGCTTTGTGCGAGGGTGGCTGCAGTCTGTTTAGAGAATGATATGGGAGAACAGATATAGGATAAAGCGGCAGAGAAATGATATGCTGTTCTTCAACCGGGAGCTGAACTGCCTCGTGGCAGTGGAGCTAAAGAAAGGAAAGTTTAAAACATCGTATCTGGGACAATTGCAGGGATAACTGAGCGTGCTCGACGGGTTTGAACGCAAGCCCCATGAAAACCCTGCTATCGGTATTATTCTCTGCAAGGACATGAACAAATCCTTCGTGGACTATGTGATCCAGGATTATACGAAGCCGCTGGGTGTTGCAACCTATAAGACATCAAAAGATATGTCTGAAGAATTGAAGAAAGCACTTCCCCCTGTCGAAGCTCTGAAAAGACTGCTGGATTCGGAAGATTTAGACGAAGAATAAAGGAAAAGCTTTTTGTGAAGAATAAAATTCATAAAAACTTCGTGCAACGACTTTACGAAATTGTCTGCAACATTTTACGTCTCTGGATTGTCAGACAGGATACCGTATTGGAAGTACTTTAAGAGAGCTGGTATTTTTCCATCAGCATACGCCGCAGGCTATGACGGTCCATGCGGTACTGATGCATAAGGGAATCGGCATATCCCTGGAAGGCCCGGCACATCAGCGGATGGGTAAAGCCAAAGGAAAACGAGGGCGCTGCCGCATGGAAGATCTGTGCGGTCGTTTCACTGACCAGAAGCCTGATGTTCGGAAAAGGGGTTTCGGGAAGCGGATAGAGGCGGTAGCTCGGATAGGTCCCGGAAAGCTTAACCAGGTTTTGGATATGCAGGGCATATTGCTGCGGCGTATAAGAAAGCGGCGCCATGTCCGGAACGGCTTCAACACTGACTGTGCCGGCACGCAGCGCTTCCTCCGCCGCAAGCGGGAGGCATTCGCTTATCGTATGGCTTTCCAGTCGTTTAAGGAGCACCGCATGGCCCTTCTGCCATAGTGCCGTGAGCCGGGGCTGATGTAAGGCCTCTACCAGCTCCTGCGGCATGGTTGCGATTGAGAGTGTATTCTGAATAACGGTGACGTCGGTATTTACCACGGGATCCGGTGCCAGGGCTGCAAGCAGAGGCAGGGAGGATCCCATCAGCGCCGCAAACCCGGCTTCACAGATCTGCAGCTCCCGCTTTCCGGTATCGTAGCGATAAATGCTTTCTTCGGTGCCCGCCGCATGAAAGGATTCAATACAGGCGTGGCCCGGCCACAGGAACATCGTATGACAGTACCTGTGCTCTTTCTGTTTTTTGCTGTAGTAGGACGTGATCCTGCCGGACATATAGAGCGGCAGCCAGTTGGTGATGGCCTGGCTCATCTCAGCCAGATCCCGGTCGATGTTATGGATGATCTGGATGTGGGTGCCGTTTTTCACACAGGCGCTCATCAGTGCCGCCCACTTCATCAGGAAAGAGGGATCGGCCGTCAGCCAGTCCTGGTTTTCATCGGAGTAGAGCCGCAGCTCGGCAGCATTCCCGGCAACAGCATCCCCCAGAAAACGGAGCACCGCTTCCCTAAGCCCGTCCGCCCCATAATAGGCCGTGGCCGCAGATCCCCGTATCTCGGCAGGCGCCTCCGGCTTGACGGAAGGGAGCGGACTTCCCGCTGTACCGGGAAAATCATTGAAAGAAGAGAGCAGTTTCTCTGCAGCGAGAATATCCCGGCCCGGGAGATCATCTCTGTGAAAGAGCCATGCGGAAAAGTCTGTGGGATCAATCTCATTTACCGGCTGCCGCATCAGCGCCGCAAGCTCCTGCATACAGCCGGTGCGCTCGATCCGGGAAAACAGGATCTCGCAAAGACGTTCCGCATTGGCCGCATTGTCCTCGGGCGTGCGGACACCGCTACGGTAGCGGCTGATCAGGGACTGATCCAGGTGGATCAGCTGACTTAGACGCACGTTGGAAAGCTCTGCCAGCCTCATGGCCGCGTTCAGCCGTTCCCCGAAATACCGCAGTCCAGCCCTATCCTTTCTGGGCCTTCCCACCGGCCTCTTCTCTGCAGCGGCCTTCTGTGTTTCTTCGATCCCTTCATACAGCCAGTTCAGGATCCCTTCCCGGAAAGCATCGCCACTGGCCTCGGGGGAGATGCCGGTAAACGCGCACAGCCGATCCAGTTCATTCCGGTTGTCCGCGTAAAGATAGATCCCGTTCACAAGCTTTGCGGTTGTGCTGCTTTCGCGCCGGGGGACCAGTTTCCCGGTGCGGAGCCGGCTCAGCTGGCTGCGGTCAAAGCCCGCAAATCTGGCTATCGTTCCGTTGTTTGCCTCAAGCTCTTCTATCAGTTGTTGTAATTTGTCTGCAAAACTCATATCATTTCTCCGTTTCGGATACAGCATACCTGTGAGTTCGATAAATGTCAATGACAAAAATTACCTCACAATTGTTCCCCGTGCAGAGGGATGATAAAATATATCTGTATTGCTGTATAAACGTTTGTTTCATCAACACACAGGAGATATATTATTTCCCGTTCCGGGAGCCGCGAAACAAATAACGGCTCCGGTTCTTGCTTACGAAAGGAAATATCAGCCATGATCAGACATCAGATCGTCCGGACAGGCCGCGGGTCGGAAAGCAAACGCCCAAAGCATCAGAAAAGAACAAGGAGGATGAGTTCACTGCTGCTGGTGCTTTGCCTGCTGCTCAGCGCCTGCGGCAGGGGAGAAACCGTATCATCGGATGAGGCCACCACAAAAACACCGAAGACTTCCGCCGCAGAAAGTTCCGAAACAACCGCCGCAGGCGATCCAGCTTCTTCGGGCAAGACCATAACGACAAGGGCAGTCCTGTCCCCCTCTCAGACAAGCGTGAGGACGGAAGACGGGATCACCGTCGACGTCGGCGAATTTGTGCTGGACGGGGAAACAGAACTTTCTGTCAGCCGGCTGGCCAGCGAGGACCATAAGGAAGACGGATATAAGATCGACGTGTACGATATTCAGCTCGGCGAGATACATGAACTGGATGATTTCATTACGATCCGGATTCCATATGATTCCTCATACTGCGAAGCGGGGCAGGATCCGGCAAAATGCGTCGGCGCCAAATATTATAACGAAGCGGCCGGCGAGTGGGAAGATGTCCTGTTCGAAGTGGATGCCGAAAAGCAGGAACTGATCATTTACACCGACCATCTCTCGAAGTACGGTGCGTTCGTCGTCGAAAACGAGGGCCGCAGGAATGCGCTCATTACGAACATCAACGACTCCCGGCTGAAAATGGATCAGAGCCAGACCATGGATTTTGCTGCGCGCATCGCAGCGGATGATCCGGGCGTGGGAAAAGATCTCAGAGAATTCGTCTCGAAAGCCTCCGACGTTTTCTTTGACTGGTCCGACCGGATCGATAACGCCATCAATATGGCAACGCTGGGCGATGTTCCTTCCTGGCTTTCTACGGAGATTCCAAAGACCAATCAGACGCTTTTTTCGGCGATCGGCTACATTGCAACGGCCAGAAGCTTAATGACGATCGCTTTGCAGGATTCTATCGGCGGCGCATCAAAGGGAGATGTTCTCAATCTGATCCGTGACGTCGGAAGCAAAGTGACGACATACTGGGCGGATGCCTTTACCACCGTGGGAAGCGGAGCGCTTTCTGTCGGCATGGGCGGTGTTCTGGTGATTGACAAGATGCTGACGGCCTTTGCGGAAGAAGCAAAATCCACAAAGCTGGAAGATATTGCATTTGTCTATCATCATTACAACGAAGGCTTTTCAGCCCAGTGGTCGCATAAGCTGATGCAGCCGAAGGACTGGCGGAAAAGGATCATAGAGCTGGTTGAGAAGGATCCGGATGATGCCGACGCGGCGATCAAAGCAATCCAGAAGGAATTCCGTGAATATGCCACCGACTTCTTCCGCCTTACCGGAGATCAGCAGGCAGAGGTGGCTGCCGACGTGCCGAACGTCACGGTCAAGCGGATTCCGGATTTCACGGAAGCGGAACAAGAGCAACTGATCAACGACTATGTCGCATATTTCAATAGTAAATTCATGCCGGCCATTTTAAAGAGCGTTCAGACCTATTTTGTCAAAAAGAGCGAGCAGGTGGAGCTGGACGCTATGAACAAGGTCAAGAACTTCTATAATACAAGGATCACGGTCAGGCTGCATGAAGACGTACCGAAAGGGACAAAATCCCAGTATGCGGGTTATAAGTTCCGTTTTGCACCTTTAAGCAAAGAAGCTGTCAAGGGAAACTGGACGGGGACCTGGCCCGAAAACGGAGAAATCACCGATTCCGCGACCCTGATAGGGTTCATGACTGCCGGTTATCCCCATACGGTGGAATTCTTTAAGCCGGATGCGAATATGGACACGGACGAACCGGAATTTACCATTCCCTTTGTTATTTCCATGCCGTCGATCACGATTAAAGTCCAGTCGGGACTGCACGGCTGGGTAGACCCGTGGGAAGTGTATAAGGTGGAGGATATCGGTGAGCTGTTCAATGTCATGCGGGACGTTAATCCCACGAAGATCAAGGTCAGACCCGTCGTTTACTATTACAGCAACAAGGTCACGGACGCAGGTCCTGAGAGTTTTGAGATCGATCTGACTGCGGGCACCGTCACGGAATATTCGTTCAGCCAATATATGGATGACACCAGCCAATGGAATGAGGATTCCGTGCAAAAGGTCACGATCTGGTTTACCGGCGATCCGGAAAGCAGAGACCTGATGGCGGGCAGATGTAAAAAAGAAGAAGATTATGTAGGATATGAGCGGCACATGGAATGGCTCTCCGATGAATTCGATCTCGCGAATACTCTGACATCGCTGGAATGGAGCGTGTGGGATGAGGAGCAGATGAACGTCAAGGCATTCGCTGTAGATGCATATGTAGAGGAACAAGGAATGCTTGACGGCTACACGATTTTGTTTATAGTTGAGGAGATTTACATTCCGTAAAGGTTCAGCGAGCCGTATTCAGGACGAAAAACCAGGAAAAACGAAGCCTCGGAAAGGAAGGATCATGAACAGAAGATCGTCATTTGCCATACGCAAAAAAAGAACCGTGTTTTCGGCCTTTCTGCTGGCAGCTGTCATTCTGCTGACACCGCTTGCGGTGCTGGCTGAGGAGTCTGCGCCGTTCCCGCTGGACCGATTCAATTACGAAAAGGAGAACTTCGGGCTGAGCACGTCCAACGATATGGACTATCCCACGTCAGCAGCGGAGATGGCAGCCGGCTTTTTTGAGACCACGCTGGTGGAGTTTACCGGCTATGAGAACCACTCTCTTGTCTATGACCAGTATGCACACGTCGGCTGGAAGATCCCGGAAGGCTATGGGGAGGCGCTGGCGAAAAGCGACCTGGAAAGCGGCAGCATGTACTGCGAAGAAAGCGACAGCCATCAGGATACCTTCTATTACAAACCGGGATCCTATGATTATGCGTGGAACTCTGTTTTTCTGGACTTAAAACAGAATGTGGACGATGCCTATCTACGCCGGTCATACGATCTCGAAAAAGACTTTGCGTCTCTGCTTCAGAAGCTGGAAGACACATGCGTCAGCTACTGGGGCGAGAATTGGAAAGCCGAAAACACGGACAACGCAGAGCCGCTCAAGATCACGCGAAACGAAGACGGAAGCATCTTTGCCGTTGCTCACCGGCACGTGACCAGGCATGAGAGAGTCAGCAAGACGTACGAAGGAGCCGGGGAAGTTTCCGGCTATACGGAATCACAGGAAGACAGCTATTTCTATGTGGGGCTTTATACCGTCCCGGAACTGCCCGGGATGTATTTCTATATCCGTTTCAGCCAGACCGCGAGGATCAACGCGGCTATCTATGATGAGCGCGATACCAATTACCAGTCGTACTACGAGGACTATAAGGCCAGAGCGCAGGCGCTTCTGGACAAAAGATTCGGCGAGATCCTGTGCACGGACCGCAGCCTGATCAGTATCCGCTGGGATAAACCGCTTCTCTCGGAACTGCCGGCAGAAACAACGGCGGAAACGGAGACAGCAAAAGAGACGAAGACCGAGCCCGAAACGGAGACCGTGCATGTGACCGTTACCCATAAGGCGGAGGAAGAGGCCGGAGAAGATAAAGGCTCGTCCATCCCGGCGATCGTCATCATCGGTGCCGGTGCGGCGGTGGCGGCGGCCGGTGCAGGCATAGCGATAGCAGGAAAGAAAAAGAAAAGCAAAGAATAAGAAAAGAAGAAAAGCTATTGGATGTACACGAATAAGGACTTCGGCGATGCGCTTCCGCGCGGCGGAGAACCGGTCGCAGTCGGCGCCAGGATCGCGGAAGTCGTGGACGGCGCACAGCATGACAGGGACGATCTGACGGCAAAGATCAGCGTTTCGGGGCAAGGCCTTACGATCCACCGCGTACAGATGGACGGCCGTTACTGCAGCGCGACCGTAAGCGTGCCCGCAGAATATGAAGGCGATAAGGCGGGCGTCACCTTCAGCTTTACGGGTGAAGGCGGAAGCTTTGCCAAGACCGTGGAGTTCCGCGTGACCAGGCCGGGGCTTAAGTTCGCTGAAGAAACGCAGCCGGGCAGCGGCAGCTTCCGGCTGACGGAGGACAGAAAGGAATTTGACGCGATCCTGGGCGACGGCTTCAGCTACAGCGCGGATTTCATGATCGTCGATGCGACGAAAGAGCCGGAGCTGCGGGATATCAGCGCCGAAAAGGCGGAGGGCCTGGACGTTCAGTTTGAAAAGACGGATCGCCGGTTCGTATACCGTGTGACCGTCCGGAATCTGACGAAGGCGCCGGAAACGCCGGATCTCTTTGCACAGAAGGAAGAACGGGGCTTCGGCATCAGCGTACGGGGGACCGGCGCGCTGGAGCCGGTGACCGGTTATGTTTCTCTGAATCTGTATCAGGAGGGCCTGACGGTCCGTTCGCGGCAGGAGGGCAAAAAGAACGATGTCCGGTACGTGCGCGTTCAGTGCTGGGAGAAGGAGCATACGGGAGGCCTTGACAACAAGTGGCAGGTCTCCGAGATCGAGTTCACGCTCGCTGTCAAGGGAAAGGATCAGGCCATGATCGATCCGGACGGCGCAGGATACAGCTTCGGCAAGCTGAAGGGCTCCGGCGGTCTGGGCGGAAAAGCCGACGCAGAGGATTCTCTGGCGAAGAAATACGAGTACAGCGAAAAAGAAAACCGCTTCAACGACAAATTTGTGTATACCTTCGAGCCGAACGCCGTGCTCTGCGAACCGGATGACGGCAGCTTCTTTGTGGTGCTGCTGCCGGCGGAATGCGAATACGAAGGCAGGAAATACACGGCCGAGGTCCCGCTCCGGCTGCGCGGCAAAGATCCGGATCCCTTCGAGGGCTGGGAGGAAGAATTCGAAAAGCTGAAGGATCGTATCGATAAATTCTCGCTGCCGGAAGATAAAGAGCGCTGGTTACGCCAGCTCGATGTCTTAGCGCTGGATCCGCGCGCATCCAAGGAGCAGCTGCGCCTGACAAGCAAATACATCGTCCGGCAGTATATGCGCTACTGGACCGTGGAAGGGATCGCGGCGCGCAGCGACGCCGAGCGCTATGACGTGATCGTTAACCAGCTGGAGTGGCTGAAGTTCATCGGCGACTGCGCCTTCTCCTTCCTTGTCAACGCCTACGCGGGACCGGTGGCCGAAGCGATCATCTCGCCAGCCAAGGATCTTATGGCCCAGTCCATGGGCGAGATCATCGCCGCCTGGAATTTCGGAGAAAAGGTCGACGTCGAAAAATTCGAGATCGCGAAAGCCCTGGAAACGGCCGGCGACAATATCATGTCCAACAACATCTCGCTGACGAACTGGCGCAAGGCGGCTGGCACGCTGGCAGCCTATTTCGTCTATTCCTCCATTAAGTTTTATTTCGCCCACTGGCGCGAAAAGGGAGAAAGCGATTTCTACGGCGCGCTGATGAAGGGCTTCGGGGATATGACGGTGCAGGGCTTTAAGGCCGCCGCCGGCGCACTGTTTGAGAAATGGATCAAGAACAACAAGAAGGTCCAGGAATGGATCGGTAAGTATATCACGTCCTATATGAACAAGTATCTGGGCCGCGGCCGCTTCATTAACCTGAAGAACCAGAGGATCAGCAATCTGCAGCATGATCTGAACAACGCGCTGGGGCTGGAAGGTGAGCTGCGGAAACTGGCAGGCTGGCAGGGCGACAGCAAGAACGTGATGATCCTGAAGATCGATATCGTGCAGAAATATCTGCTGGAACTGCTCGGTGAAGGCGCTTCCAAAGTTCAGGAATGGATCGGCGAAGCAGCGAAGGGTGCGAGTGCGGCATCGTCCGAAGCAGCCGGGGCTGCGCTGGGCAGCTTCAGCATGGGTACGGACGGCCATATGACGTTCAGATGCCGGCTGGAAGCGTTTGAAGAGGATGCCTACGACGTCACCGTCGACCTGACCAGGGCGGTCTCCAACATGTCCGGCAAGCTGTTCGAAGGATTGTACAACGAGCTGTTCGGTCAGATCCCGTCGGCGGCTGCCGTGATCGCGGCGCCGGCCGACCCGCCGCTTGCACCTCGGCAGACAGTGTAAAAAGACACGAATAGACAAAAGGGCCTACCGCAACAGCAAATGCGGTCTTTCTGAATTCCAACCAGGCGACCACCGTTGTAAACGGAGGCGGCACCGGAAAATGCCTGATTCTCAAAGATTCCTACGCCAACTGCTTTGCACAGTTCTGCGTAGACGATTTTGAAGAGGCGCATCTGATCGATATACGCTTCTTCCGGGGATCCGTGCAGGACTATATAGCAGATAAGGGCATTACGGAAGTCCTCGTGCTGTACAACATCCCGAATTTTGCCGCAGATATCAGCATTTCGAGATGTGCGGAATAAAGAGCAGTGCCTTTAGGCTGTATCAACCAAAACTATCTTGCACAAACCTTGCACAGGTGAATGAGCACCGCCAAACCTCCTTGCTATTGCTTGATATTCGAACACGCGTTCGCTTCAAATCCCTCCTTCTCCGCTCAAAAAACCCGTGGAATCGTCCACGGATTTTTTGTTATCTATGGGTTTTTTGACCGGAGAGTCGGGCTTTGAAGCAGCGCTTGGTAGTCGAAATTTCTCAACATCATACCCGTTTTTGCCCCAAAACCCTGCATTTCCCTCTTGCATTTTGACGAGTATACGTTATAATTTAGTCGAACTGGTGTTCGAAATAATGTTTTGATTAGAGTATCATGTGGTCCCTGCGTGAGCAGGTGCCGGAGAGGAAGATGAGAAGTGAAGGAAGCGCCC
>JAFSLL010000249.1 GCA_017448455.1 Oscillospiraceae bacterium
ATCGGTATTCTGCGCTTCATCTTCATCAAGGAAAAGTACACGGACGAAGACGCCACATCTCCCCGCGTAACGCTCAAGGACATGTTCACCATGCTCAAGTCCAACCCCTATACCTGGTGCATGGCCGGCGTCAACGGTGTGACGCAGTTTATCGCCGGCCTTGGGGCGGTGACCTATTACTTCACCTGGATCGTCGGCGACATCAGTCTGCTCTCCATGTTGCAGCTCTTCAGTATCCTGTGCCTGTTTGTTATGCTGGTTTTCCCGGTGGTCATCCGGAAGAAATCCGCCAACTATCTCATTATGATCGGCGCTATTCTCGGTATCGTCGGCTACTCGATGAACTTCTTTGCCGGCAAGAGCCTTGTCTTGCTGACGATCGCCTCGCTGCTCGGCGGTGTGGCCGTGCTGCTCGGCTCCTATCTGCGCACGATCATGGTCATGGAGATCGCAAAATACAATCAGTGGAAGGGTCTGCCCAGCATGGAAGCGACCGCGGCCGCGCTGGCCAACTTCTTCGGCAAGGTCTTCACGGCCTTCGGCTCCTTTATTCTCGGCATCCTGCTGACTGCAGGCGGCTACGACGGAACGCTTGCCGTGCAGAGTGAGAGCGCGCTGCATATGATCCGTCTTCTGTACAGCTTTATTCCTGCCGCGTCGATGTGCATCATGCTCTTCTGCGCGCTGGTCTACAGGAAGCTGGACAAGCAGCTGCCCCAGATCGAGGCGGAGCTCGCTGTCCGCGAGGCTGCCAACTGAGCTTCACACAATAACTAACCGCAAAAGGCGCTGAATTTACGTTCAGCGCCTTTCTCAAAAAAACTACAAAAGGAGTATCACGATGCAGTTTACACCGGATCAGATCGCACAGATGTTCGGCGGCTTCATGCCGCCGGCTGAGCATCCCTTCCCGGAGCACATCCGGAACGCGCGAACCATCGCAGCGGACGGCATGGTCCTGCTCAAGAACGACGATCACGCGCTCCCGATCTCCCCGCAAAAGCTTGCGCTGTTTGGCGCCGGAGCCGATGAGACTGTCGCCTGCGGTACAGGCAGCGGCTACGTGACGGCACCCATGGTGAGTGTACGCCAGGGCCTGGAAAACGCCGGCTTTACCATTACGTCGACGAGCTGGCTCGACCGTTTTCTGGTTGAGAGCAAACGCGTGAATGATGCAGATACCACCCTCTCCGACTTGGACCGTTTCTTCAGCGGAATGAAGATCCTGATCGATGAGGCGGAAGTCACCGAAGAAGATCTCCAGTTGTCGTCGGAGGCGGAGACCGCCGTCTACGTGATCCGCCGAAACGCCGGGGAGAACGGTGACCGGGATGCCGTCCGGGGGGATTACTTTCTGAGCGACGCGGAGGAAGCCAACCTCCGGAAGGTCGCCGCCGCTTTTTCAAAAACCGTTGTGGTCCTGAACACCACGGTTATCGACGCCAATTTCCTGTTTGAGATTCCCGGCATTGACGCTGCTGTTCTGATGGGTCTGGCGGGGATGGAGGGCGGCAACGCGCTGGCAGATGTGCTGACGGGGAAAAAGAACCCCTCGGGGCACCTGACGGATACCTGGGCCAGGGCCTATGGAGACAATCCGGCTGCCGCGACCTTCGGCAAGAACGGCGGGAACTCGCTCCAGCAGGACTACTGCGAGGATATCTTCGTCGGCTACCGGTATTTTGATACTTTCGGCATTGAGCCGCTTTTCCCCTTCGGATACGGCTTGTCCTATACCGCGTTTTCCTTGGTCTGCACGGACTTTTCGGCAGACTGGCATGAGACCCGCCTGACCGTCGCGGTTAGCAACACGGGAGACAGGAGCGGGCGAGCTGTTGCCCAGGTCTATGTAAGCGCGCCGGAAGGGCGTCTTGCCAAGCCCTATCAGGAACTGAAAGGCTTTGCAAAAACAAAGGAACTGGCCCCTGGTGAGACTCAGACGCTGACCATCCGCATCCCGACGGAGAGCTTTGCCTCGTATGACGAGGAAAAAGCCGCCTTTCTCATGGAGCCGGGTCACTATCTTTTCCGCCTTGGTGAGCACAGCCGGAGCACCGCACCCGTGGCCGAGATCGTTCTGGACAAGGAAGCGGTCCTCCGACAGGTGCGCAATGAGGTAAAGCCGGATCACGAGCTGGAGCGCCTGGTTCCGCCGGCACGCAAGGCCAAACCCGCATTCGAAGTGCGCCGGGTGCTGCTTTCTGCTGAAGAGTGCCCTACGGTAGACGGAGCCTGTCCTACGCGCGAGGCCGACAGGATCAGCCGCAAGCGCTTCGAGGCCGTCGAGACGGCCCCGGATGCCACGCTGATCGACGTCCGGGAGGGGCGCGTCTCCCTAGACAGTTTCGTAAAATCCCTGGAACCGGAGGTCTTGTTCCGCCTGGTTGCTGGCGCGGCCTTTGAAACGCCCTATGAAGCGAAAGCGCGCCTGAAAACGCCGGTTACACCGGTCAACGGCCCTTCCTCCAGCGGCACGACGACCGCGCTTTTCACGCAGTCTTTGGGGATCCCGCAGCTGAAAATGACCGACGGCCCTGCGGGATTGCATCTGGGCTTCTGCCAGACGACCTGTAATCCGGTAGGCATGCTCATTGCCCAAACCTTCGACTGTGAAGCGGCAAGGCTTTACGGGGAGGGGATCGGGAAGGAGCTGGCATTCTACCACCAGGCCGTTATCCTCGGCCCGGGCATGAACATTCATCGCGATCCGCTGTGCGGCAGAGCCTTCGAGTACTTTTCCGAAGACCCACTGCTCACCGGGCTCATGGGCGCCGCCGCTACACAGGGGGTGCAGGCAACGCCGGGCGTCGGTGTCTCTATCAAGCACTTCTGCTGCAACAACCAGGAACAGGATCGCCCGATTACAAATGCGACCGTCTCGGAGAGAGCGCTGCGCGAGATTTACTGGAAGGGCTTTGAGATCTGTGTACGCCAGGCCGACCCCATGACGGTGATGTCCAGCTACAACTGTGTCAACGGGATACACACCTCTTCACACTACGAGCTGCTGACGGAAGTGCTCCGTGGTGAATGGGGCTTTCAGGGCCTGGTGATGACCGACTGGGGCAGCCAGAGTACGAAGCCTTATGACATCCACGCGGGAAACGATCTGATCATGGGCGGTTACCGGAGCGAGTTTTTTGCGGCCGCTTTCTACGGGAAAGAGCCGGAGTTTGCGCAGGACGGTTTCGTGCGCAGCGAAGACTTTCCGATCTACGGCGGTTTCATGACAGACCATGTGGAGTTCTGGAATTCGTTCGAGCCGGATGCAAACGGCCCGGATCAAGTTTCGGTGACCGTCGCTGCTGGACAGAGCCTGAATGAAAAAATCACAGGATTTATCGAGCTGGGAATTGCCGCCGTGGAAGAACATGCAGACGGGAGCCGCACCGTCACTTACCGAGGCACCAACCGCGGCAAATGGCTGGATATCGACGAACTGCGCGCCTGTGCGGCCAGAGTGCTGGAGACGATCATGAAGTCTGTCTCCTATGATTTGATGATCGGTTAACTGCCGCTGCCTTTTGACTTTCTCCCCTTGCTATGGTAACATAAAGAAAACCATACAGGGGGGTGGAGGTCATTCAGTCCCAACAGGCAGACATCACAGAGCTTATGAAAAATGACATCGGATTCCTTCAAATCCTCAGCGATCTTTCGGGGATCCCGGTCGTTCTCTGGTTGACAGAAAGAGTCGACGAGTACGCCTGGGCCAGCGGCACCTCCTCCCATCCCTGTCTGAACGACGGCGAACTCCGTGCGGCCCTGGAGAGACATACGCGCAAAGGCACGCCGAATATCTATTTTGCAGATGAACAGGCTTTTTACGGCGTGATCCCCATCGGCCCGTTCTCGCTGGCCATCGGCCCTGCGGCCATCGGCACCGCGTCAGGCAGCGGCCTGCGCAAAAGCGATGCGGATATGGTTCTCGCGAAAACGGATCTCGCCACGCTGACGCAGTATATGAAACTGGCGTATTGCCACTTCACCGGCACGCCTGCGGCTCAGGAAGAGTTTCCGCTCAGCGTCGATGTTCTTGAGCAGTGGCAGAGCGGCAGTGACCTGGAATCTTATCAGCTGAATCAGTCGGAGAACGAGCGCACCTACCAGATCGGCGCAGACTTTGAAAAAGCCCTTTTGCAGGCGGTCAAAGGCGGGGATATCGAAGCGCTGAAAAGCCTGCTCTCCAGCTCTGCCCCGGCATCGGAAGAGATCATGGAACTCACCCTCCCCCAAAGCAAGGAGAGCGAGTATATGGCGGTCTCGACCATCACGCTCCTGACAAGAGCAGCCATCGCGGGCGGTGCAGCAATGGAGACTGCTCATGAACTGGGCGCCGTCTATCTGAACCGGGTGGGGAAAGCCGCGAGCAGGGGAGAGAGCGTCTTTGGACTGTCCTACGGCGCCATGATCGAGTTTACAGAGCTGGTCAGGCGCTCGAAGGAGGAGAAAAGCGCGCTTTCCTATGTGGAGGCCTGCAAGCAATACATTGAAAAGCACTTCCGCAGAAAGCTCGAGGTGAGCGAGATTGCCCCGGCCATAGGGATCAGCCGAACGTATCTCTCCCGTCTGTTCCGGGAGACAGAAGGGATCACGATACAGCAGTACATTCAAAAAGTAAAGTGCCGCCATGCAGCGCAGATGCTTCAGTATTCCACCCACTCCATATCGCAGATCGCGCAGTACAACGGCTTTTCTTCCCAGAGCTATTTCGGCTCCTGCTTTCTTGCGTGGTATGGGATGAGCCCGCTTGCCTACCGCAAAGCCAATCAAAAAGATTTGATACATGATTGACAGAATTGGCACACCGCTTATAGAACGCAGAACAGCTCCTCTGTTACTATGATCATGAGAGATTTAAACCTATCCCATGATCATGGAAGAGGAGCTTTTTTATACCAGACAGGAGGAGAACATGAAAACACTTTCACTGAACAAAGGTTGGAAATGCAACGGCCAGGCTGTCACCCTTCCTCACGACGCACAGATCACAGAAAAGCGGAGCAAAGATGCCTCCAACGGCGGACATGGCTATTTCCCCGGCGGCGTCTATACTTATGAAAAGACCTTCACCGCTCCGACCGAGTGGGAGGGCAAAACGATCCTCGTCGAGTTCGAGGGCGTGTATAAAAACGCGACCGTCAGCCTGAACGGAAAGGAACTGGCATTTCATCCCTATGGCTATACCGGCTTCTTTGTAGAGCTGGCGGATTTGAATTACGGCGCAGAGAACACGCTCACCGTCGTCGCGGACAACAGTAAACTGCCGAACTCTCGCTGGTACTCCGGCTCCGGCATCTATCGCCCGGTGTGGCTGCACGTCTGCGAAAAGGGCGGCCTTCGCCCCGAGAGTGTGAAGATCAGCACACTTTCTATTGACCCCGCCGTGGTAAAAATCAAAAGCTCCGTTTCTGTCAAGGCAGAGGTGGACGGCATCACCGGCAAAGGAATGAGCTTTGAACTGACGATCCCTGATGCGAAGCTCTGGAGCGCTGAAACGCCCTATCTCTATATCGCGAAGATCACAGCAGGCGAAGGCGATACCATGGAAATCCCCTTTGGCATCCGCCGGATCACTTGGTCGAACAGGGGACTGTTCATTAACGGCAAGGAAACCTTGCTACGGGGCGGCTGCGTCCATCACGACAGCGGCATCCTCGGTGCTGCCACTTATGCCGAGAGCGAGGAGCGCCGGGTGCGTATTCTGAAAGAGAACGGTTTCAACGCCATTCGTTCTTCTCACAACCCCGCCTCCAAAGCGCTGCTGGATGCCTGCGACAGGCTCGGCATGTACGTCATGGACGAGACCTTCGACATGTGGTACAACCGCAAGAACCCCTATGATTACGGCGTGGACTTCAACGACTGGTGGGAGCGCGATACCACTGCCATGGTGGAACGCGACTTCAATCATCCCTCCGTCATTCTCTATTCCATCGGCAACGAGGTTGCCGAGCCCTTTGAACAGAAGGGCGTCGACGCCGGACGCGCGCTGGTCGAGCTCTGCCATAAACTCGACTCCACCCGTCCCGTCACCTGCGGCACGAACCTGATGATCATCGGCCGCGCTGCCAAGGGCCAGGGCATCTACCAGGACGGCGAGCAGAAGACCGGAGGCGGAGAGGGCAAGCCCGAGAAGGAAGGGCAGAATGCCTCCCTCATGTTCAACATCATGGCCTCCTTTGTCGGCTCCGGCATGAACAAGGGCGGCAACTCCAAGAAGGTGGACGAGCTGACGACACCATTCCTGGATAGTCTGGACATTGCGGGCTACAATTACGGCTCCGGCCGCTACCCGCTGGAGGAAAAGGCGCACCCCGACCGCGTCATCTTCGGCAGCGAGACCTTCCCGCAGGACATCTGGAAGAACTGGCAGATGGTGAAGAAGTACCCCTATCTCGTCGGCGACTTTATGTGGACTAGCTGGGACTATTTAGGCGAGGCCGGTATCGGTGCCTGGAGCTACACCGGCGGTATGCCCTTCAATCGGCCCTATCCGTGGGTGCTGGCCGGTGCGGGCGTCATTGACATTCTTGGTATCCCGGACGGCAGCTGCAAATATGCTTCCACGGTCTGGGGATTGGAAGGAAATCCCGTCCTTGCGGTACGTCCTGTGAACCATCCCGGCGTGCGCCCTTCGAAATCGGTCTGGCGCGGCACCAACGCCATCCTTTCCTGGAGCTGGTCTGGCTGCGAGGGCAACAAGGCCGAGGTCGAGGTCTACTCCGACCAGGCGCAGGTCGAGCTGCTGATCAACGGCAAGAGCATCGGACGAAAGAAGGTCAAGGAGTGCAAGGCGCTCTTTAAGGTGAAATACGCTCCCGGCACGGTCACGGCGGTGGCCTACGACGCCTCCGGCCGCGAGACCGGCAGAAGCGAGCTTGTCTCCGCCTCCGGCCCCTTTGGGATCGCGGTACGGCCGGAGAAAACGGAAGCCAAGACCGGCGAGATCGTCTATGTCCCGGTGAACGTCGAGGGAGCCAACGGCATCGTCGAATCCAACGCCGACCGGAAGATCACCGTGACCGTCGAGGGCGGCGAGCTGCTGGCCTTCGGCAGTGCCAATCCCTGCACCGAGGAGCAGTACCACACCGGCAGCTTCACCACCTATTACGGACGTGCGCTCGCTATCGTCCGGGCTGGCGAGAGCGGCACGGTCAAAGTAAATGCCTCAGACGGCAGAGAGTCCGTTTCCGCTCAGATCCAAATCGTGTAAATGAGGTGCGTCCATGAAGCAGGTTTTTAATCCCTATCTTCCGCTGTGGGAATACGTTCCCGACGGAGAGCCCCATGTGTTCGGCGAGCGCGTCTATCTCTACGGCAGTCACGATGCCTTTGGCGGCAAAAAGTTCTGCCCCAATGACTATGTGTGCTGGTCCGCGCCCGTGACCGATTTGACGGACTGGCGCTATGAGGGCGTAATCTACAGGAAAACACAGGATCCGCGTATGGCCGACGGCGGGCATGAGCTTTGGGCGCCGGACGTGGTGCAGGGCAGGGACGGACGTTATTACCTCTACTACTGCCCGGACGATAAAATCAAGTCCATCGGCGTCGCGGTCTGCGACAGCCCGGCCGGACAGTATGTCTTTTACGGTCTCGTGAAGGACACCGAAGGCGGCGTCCTGGGCGAACGGCCCAGCGACACGATTCAGTTTGACCCCGGCGTGTTTATCGACGACGGGGAGATCTATCTCTATTCCGGAAACGGCCCCCGTACCAAAAAGGAAATCGGCAAGGAGCCGAAGGCCTCGGTGGTCATGACCCTCTGCGACGATATGGTGACGCTGAAGACCGAGCCGAAAAAGCTGCTGCCCCTGCTGGGCGAATCGGAAGGCACAGGCTTCGAGGGCCATGAATTCTTTGAGGCCAGCTCCATCCGCAAGATCGGCGGGCGCTATTATCTCGTCTATTCCTCCCTCACCAACCATGAGCTCTGCTATGCCGTGAGTGATCGGCCGGACGGGGACTTTCGCTACGGCGGCGTGATCGTGTCCAACTGCGATCTTTTCCCCGGCAAAGAGGGAAAGCCGCTCAACTGCTTCGGCAACAACCACGGCGGGCTGGAGCTGATCAACGGCAAATACTATATCTTCTACCACCGGGAGACCAACCGCAGTATCTGCTCCCGTCAGGGCGGCGCGGAAGAGGTCACCATCCTGCCCGACGGCAGCATCCCCCAGGCGGAGCTGACGTCCTGCGGACTCAACGGCGGACCACTCAAGGCGGAGGGAAGCTTCTCGGCGGGCATCGCCTGCAATCTCTACGGAAAGCTGACGCCCACCTATTCGCACCCCATGGCCATGATGAACCGTCACCCCTATATCACGCAGGACGGACCGGATTTCGACCCGGAAAAAGGCGGCACGCCGCCCCGGTCATACATTGCCAACGGCAAAGACGGCCTTGTCGCGGGCTTCAAGTATTTCGATCTGACTGACGCCGAGCAGATCACGGTGCGCGTGCGCGGCTCGGTCCGGGGCAGGCTGTTTGTCCGCACCGATCCCAAGGGGGAAATCCTTGCGGAAATCGGACTTTGCCCCTCCAAAGACTGGAAAGCATACACCGTCTCTCTCGCCCCCTGCGCGGGGACGCATCCGCTTTATCTCTGCTACGAAGGAAAGGGAAAGCTTGATATTCTGGACTTCTCCTTTTGAAAAAACATCACATCAGGAAAGGAGTTCACACAATGAAAAAGGTTGAATTCTGGTTTGTGGTCGGCAGTCAGTTCCTGTACGGCCCGGAGGTTCTGGAGACGGTTGAGACCCGCGCAAAGGAGATGGCGGCAGAACTCTCCAAGGTGCTGCCGTACCCACTGGTATATAAGGTCACCGCCAAAACCAACAAAGAGATCACCGATGTGGTCAAGGAGGCCAATTACCGCGACGAGTGTGCCGGCATCATCACCTGGTGCCACACCTTTTCTCCCAGCAAAATGTGGATCAACGGCCTGGCCAATCTCCAAAAGCCCTACTGCCATCTGGCCACCCAGTACAATAAAGAGATCCCGAACGACGAGATCGACATGGACTTCATGAACCTGAACCAGGCGGCGCATGGCGACCGGGAGCACGGGTTTATTGGTGCCCGGCTGCGTAAACCGCGCAAGGTCGTGGCAGGCTACTGGCAGGATGAGAAGGTCCACAAACGCATTGCAGACTGGATGAAAGCCGCGGTAGGCGTCGCTGTCTCCAAAGAGATGAAGGTCATGCGTTTCGGTGACAACATGCGCGAGGTCGCCGTCACCGAAGGCGACAAGGTCGAGGTGCAGACCAAGCTCGGCTGGCAGGTGAACACCTGGGCCGTGGGCGATCTGGTCAAGGAGATGAACGCCGTCACGGATGAGGAAGTGGACGCCCTCTATAATGAGTATCTGGCAAGCTATGATCTCAATACCGACAACACCGCCGCCATCCGTTATCAGGCCCGCGAGGAGATCGCCATGAAGAAGATGCTGGATCGGGAGGGCTGCAAGGCTTTCACGAACACCTTCCAGGATCTTTACGGTATGGAGCAGCTGCCGGGCCTGGCTTCCCAGCACCTGATGGCCCAGGGCTACGGCTACGGCGGCGAGGGCGACTGGAAGGTCAGCGCCATGACCGCTATTCTGAAAGCCATGGGTGAAAACGGTAACGGTTCCTCCGGCTTTATGGAGGACTATACCTATCACCTCGTCGAGGGTCAGGAGTATTCTCTCGGCGCCCATATGCTGGAGGTCTGCCCGTCTCTGGCAGCAGACAAGCCCCGGATCGAGACCCATCATCTGGGCATCGGTATGAACGAAAAAGACCCCGCCCGTCTGGTGTTTGAGGGCAAGGCCGGCAGGGGCATCGTGGTTTCCCTGATCGACATGGGCGGCAGACTGCGCCTCATCGTGCAGGACATCGAGGCCGTGAAGCCCATTATGCCCATGCCGAACCTGCCGGTGGCCCGGGTTATGTGGCGGGCGCTGCCCGATCTCACCACCGGCGTGGAATGCTGGATCACGGCCGGCGGTGCGCATCACACAGTGCTTTCCTACGACGTGACCGCTGAGCAGATGCGCGACTGGGCACGGATGATGGATATCGAGTTTGTCCACATCGGCGCGGATATGACCCCCGAGAAGCTGGAAGAGGAACTGCTGGTCAAGGATCTGGTGTGGAAGCTGAAATGATGAATTTAGAAAAGACCGTATTGGGCATCGAGCTGGGTTCGACCCGCATTAAGGCCGTTCTCATCGATGAACGGCACGTTCCCGTAGCCCAGGGTGATTTTGAGTGGGAGAACCTGTTGGTGAACGGCGTCTGGACCTACTCCATGGACATGGTGCATACCGGCCTGCAGGCCTGTTTTGCCAATCTGCAGGCCGACGTCAAGGCCAAATTCGGCGCGGAGCTGACCACGGTGGGGGCGATCGGCGTTTCCGCCATGATGCACGGCTATCTGCCCTTCGACAAGGACGGAAAGCAGCTGGCGGAGTTTCGCACCTGGCGCAACACCATTACGGGCGAAGCCGCTGAGGAGCTGACAGCACTCTTTGGCTTCAACATTCCCCAGCGCTGGAGCATTGCCCACCTGTATCAGTCAATCCTCAACGGCGAGGAGCACGTCAAGGACATCGCCTTCCTCACCACGTTGGCGGGGTATATCCACTGGCAGCTGACCGGCGAGAAGGTCATGGGCGTGGGCGAGGCCAGCGGCATGTTTCCCATTGACAGCGAGAAGCTCGACTACGACGAGGGCATGGTGCAGAAGTTCAAGGCCCTGACGGGCATCGAGCTGCGCGACATTCTTCCGAAGGTCCTGACGGCGGGGCAGAGCGGCGGAGCTCTCACCGCCGCGGGCGCCCGCTTCCTGGACCCTACCGGCACCCTGCGGCCAGGCATCCCCGTGGCCCCCTGCGAGGGCGACGCGGGCACAGGCATGGCCGCGACAAACTCCGTCCGTCCCCGTACAGGCAACGTCTCGGCGGGCACCTCGGACTTTGCCATGATCGTCACCGAAAAGCCCCTGGGTGTCCACCGGGAGATCGACATGGTCACCACGCCCGACGGCGCGCCGGTCGCCATGGTGCACTGCAACAACTGCACCAGTGACATCAACGCCTGGGTCAATCTCTTTGCCGAATACTCCGAGATGATGGGTACGCCGGTCAACAAGGGGGAACTCTTTGTTAAGCTCTTCAACAAGGCGCTGGAGGGCGACTCCGACTGCGGCGGACTTCTCAGCTTCAACTACTTCTCCGGCGAGGGCGTCACCGATCTGGACGAGGGGCGGCCGGCCTTTGCGCGCATGCCCAACGCGAAGTTCACGCTGGCAAACTTCATGCGAACCCATCTGCTGTCTGCCTTAGCGACGCTCAAGATCGGGCTGGATATCCTGACCCAGACCGAGCAGGTCGCCATCGACAAGCTCTACGGCCACGGCGGCTTCTTCAAGACGCCGGTTGTGGGCCAGCGGATGCTGTCTGCTGCGGTGGATGCTCCGGTCTCTGTGATGGAGACGGCGGGCGAGGGCGGCCCCTACGGCATGGCGCTGCTCTGCGCCTACATGCTTTGGAAGGACGAGGGCGAGACGCTGGCGGATTATCTGGACAACAAGGTTTTTGCCGATGCCAAGTCCACCACACTTATGGCAGAGCCTTCCGATGTGGCGGGTTTCTCGGTGTTTCTGTCCCGATACAAAAAAGCGCTGCCCATGGAGCGCACTGCAACGGAGGTGCTCTGAAATGCTGGAAAAACTGAAAAAGCAGGTTTGTGAAGCGAATCTCCTGCTGCCGAAGTACGGCCTCGTGACCTTTACCTGGGGCAATGTCTCCGGCATCGACCGGGAGAAGGGGCTCTTCGTCATTAAGCCCTCCGGGGTGGATTATGACGGCATGCGCCCGGAGGACATGGTCGTAGTCGATCTGGACGGCAAGGTGGTCGAGGGCAAATGGAAGCCCTCCAGCGATACGGCAACGCACCTGGAACTGTACAAGGCCTTTCCGGAGATCGGCGGCATCGTCCATATGCATTCGAGCTACGCCACCTCCTGGGCCCAGGCCGGGCGGGACATCCCCTGCTACGGCACGACCCACGCGGATTACTTCTACGGCAATATTCCCTGCCTGCGCTGTCTGACAAAGGAAGAGATCGAGGCGGCCTATGAGAAGAACACCGGCCTTCTGATCGTAAGCGAGTTTGGCAGGCTCGGCAAAGATCCAGCTGCCGTACCCGGGTGCCTTTGCAAGAACCACGGCCCCTTTGCATGGGGCAAGGATCCCTTTGAGGCGGTTCACAATGCGGTCGTTCTGGAGGAGGTCGCCAAAATGGCCTACCGCTGCGAAACGATCAACCCGCAGGTTCAGCCCGCCCCGCAGGAGCTGCAGGATAAGCACTATCTCCGCAAGCACGGCAAAAACGCCTATTACGGGCAAAAATAGGGTCAAAGATCTAAAACGATGGCGCGGCAGCAAATCACTGTCGCGCCATCGTTTTTGCCCGTTTTATATTTCTCTTATTGTTCCATCAGTCAGCACGTCGATCATGATCTTGGCAGCCAGACGAAATGCGTAGATAAATGTCTCGCAATCAGTGAGCACGTTGATCTCCCGCTGGGCGGTCATGTAGTTCTCGAACATTTCCTTCTGCTTTTCGGTGAGGGTGTCGGTCAGTGCGTCTCCGGCTTTCACAAGTTCGTCCAGCGCTTTCGCATACTGGCTGTTGCGCTTAAAGCTGCGCTCGCTGGGGCGCACATCCCCGAGGTAAAGGTCTTCCAGAATCAGCATTTTCGCACCCCCTCAGCAATAGACAAGCTCGCTCAGCACGATCTCTTCCGCACGGTTTTGCATGCTGTTCATGCGGCGCACCCACTCCATCTGATCGGTGGCTTTGAGCGCTTTAGTCACGCCTTCCAGCTTTTCCATCTGATGGATAAGCAGATCCATACGCACCTCGCAGGCTTTGTCAATCTCCAGTAGGTGCGAATACATTTTTCCGGACAGCATCAATTCCGAATAGAGTACAGGATGTTGCTCTTTCAGATAGCGCTTCCGCATACGCCCATATTTGCCTACGGGTTTCTTCTCCGTCTCCCCGATGACAATGTTAGGAAGAAGAACATCACCAACACTAGTATAAGTGCCGCCGCTCTGCTCAAAGAAGGATTTCTGTGTTTTCATTGGGTATACCTCCAAAATCATATTTGGAAGTATCGAAAGCGTGAGTTTCGGTTATTTGTATCCTTAACTAAATGAATCCCCCCAGCAGTTCTCCCCTGCTGTCCATCAGAATCGCTTTCGTTCCCTGTGTGCTCTGGTCAATGCCGATGATTGTACTTATGCCCATGGAATCACCATCCTTCTTTGCATAAAATATGTCTTTGAGGAAACTAAATCTAAACAAATAATTTAGCAGAATTTTACTAAATTTACTAAATTTACTGGACAAATCAAATAAATCCGCTATACTGTGTTCGTGGAAAGGGGTGACACCATTGTCTGTAACCGCAAAAGAACTGGCTTCGCAGCTGGGTTTATCGGAAGCGGCGGTCTCCATCGCGCTGAACAACCGTCCGGGCGTCAGCACCGCTACACGCCGCCGCGTGATGGACGCCGCGCGGGAAGCCGGATACGATTTTTCACGCAGGGCAGTCGCACAGAGCGAAAAAAAGGATCCATCTGTTTTGTTATCTATAAGAAAAGCGGAGCCGTCGTGGATGATACGCCCTTCTTCTCCGAACTCTCCGAGGGGATCAGCCTCAGCTGCAAAAAGGCGCACTATGATCTGACGATCCGCTATCTGTACGAAGACGATGATCTGGCAGACCAGATGTTTTCCCTGAGAACCGGCGGTTTTGACGGCATTCTGCTGCTCGCTACCGAGATGAACGAAGCTTCTCTGCTTCCTTTTGATGCTTTTTCCATTCCCATTGTTCTGCTGGATGCCTATTTTGAGACGCTGAATTACGACTGCGTGCTGATGAACAATGTGCAGGGAGCTTACCTCGCCACGTCTTATCTGATCAGCAAACGGAAAATCCAGCCAGGCTATCTCCGCTCAAGCTATCGGATCGAGAACTTCAACCAGCGTGCGGACGGCTTTTACAAAGCGATTCGGGATCATGGCATGTCTGCCTCGAAATCTCCGGTTCATCTGCTAAGCCCCTCTCAGGAAGGCGCGTATGAGGATATGAAAGCGCTGCTGAGTGCAGGAGAGGAACTGGCCAAAGCTTATTTCGCGGACAATGACAACATTGCCATCGGCGCCATGCGCGCGCTGAAAGAAGCAGGATACCGCATTCCGGAGAACATCGCCATTGTCGGCTTTGACGACCTGCCGCTGTGCGAATATCTTACTCCGCCTCTCACCACCGTCGAAGTTCCCAAACGTTTTCTGGGAGAGACCGCTGTCGCCCGCATGATCGAGCGAATCGAGAACAAATACAGCCTGCCGCTGAAAATTGAAACCGCGGTCAGACTGAAGAAAAGAAAAAGTGTATAGCAAACAGAAAAAAGAATATCATAATCAAGGAGAAGCACATGAAACAGTATGAGACTTTTGAGCTGCGCTTTCAGGGTGAAGCGCTCACAGAGAACTACGCGAACATTCCGCTGGACGCCACCTTTACCTGCGACGGCAAAACGACAGCGGTCAAAGGTTTTTATGACGGCGATGGGCAGTACGTCGCCCGCTTTTTCCCCGAGCAGGCCGGGGAATACCACTGGGCAGTCAGCGGCTGCATTGCGGCCGAGGGGAACGAGAGCTGTGAAGAGGCGGCAGAAGACGCGCACGGCCTGGTGAAAGCGGTCGACACCCATTTCGAATTTGAAGACGGGAAGCTGTATATTCCCTTCGGTACCACGGTCTATGCCCTCGCGCACCAGGATGACGACCTGACAGAGCAGACTCTGGCCACTCTGAAAACCGCGCCGTTCAACAAGCTGCGCATGTGTGTGTTCCCGAAAGACTATGACTACAACCACAACGAGCCGCCCTGCTACGCGTTTGAAAAGAAAGCGAACGGAAGCTGGGATGTCAGCCGCCCCTGCATCGCCTTCTGGCAGCGCTTTGAAACCATCCTCGACCGGATCACCGCAATGGGCATCCAGGTCGATCTGATCCTGTTCCATCCCTATGACCGCTGGGGCTTTGACACGCTTTCCCAGCGGGAAAACCTGGTCTATCTGGATTATCTGCTGCGCCGTCTCGCCGCGAAGCCGGGGATCTGGTGGTCGCTTGCCAATGAGTATGACCTCAGCCGCGGCAAGTCGCTGGCCGACTGGGAAGAGATTGAGGAATTTGTCGCCGCTCATGATCCCTATGGGCATCTGCTGTCCTGTCACAACTGCATCTGCTTCTGGGATGCCAGCCGTCCGAACATCACCCACGCCAGCCTGCAGGTGAAAGGGCTCAGTGCTGTTCCGCGCTGGCTGGAACGGTACGGAAAGCCTGTCATGATTGACGAGTGCTGCTATGAGGGTGACCTTCCCCATTTCTGGGGCAGCATCTCCGCCAGGGAGATGGTGAACCGGTTCTGGCGCAGCTGCGCGGGAGGCGGCTACTGCACGCACGGGGAAACCTTCCTGGATGACAGAGAGGTCCTCTGGTGGGCGAAAGGCGGGGTTCTCAAAGGGAAGAGCCCGCGGCGCATTGCCTTCCTGCGGGAGATTATGGAATCTCTGCCCGGCCCGCTGCAGCCGGCCGAAGGAGGCATGATTCAGCTCATGCAGATGTCGGATTCTGAAGTGCAGGAAGTGCTGAAACCGCTCCCGGAAGCAGAGAGATCCATCGCTTCCGAGATCGTCAAGAGCGCCAGACGTATGGACGCATGCGACCGGGAGATTCTGCTCAGTGGGGAACATGAGTATGCCTCTCACTGCGATGAGGAAGCTTACCTGTGGTTTAACGACCTGCAGTGCCTTGGCATCCAGACCCTGCAGCTGCCGAAAGATAAGCAGTATCGCGTCGAGTGCATTGATACCTGGGAAATGACCCGGCTGCTGGTTGCCGACAAAGCCAGCGGAACGACAACAATCCGCCTCCCGGTCAAGGAAGGCCTTGCCGTTCTTGCGACAAGAATACAATCAGAAACCCATCATAGCTGTAAAATCTTTTATCCCCCGGGCATATTCTGCCCGGGGGATAAAAGATCATGGAGCGCTATACAGCGCCTTTAAATATCCACTTCCTGCTTGCGGAATGTGTCGCGATAGGTTTTCGGCGTCACATTTTTCAGCTTCCTGAAAATCTTACCCATATAGCTCTGATTGGGAAAACCCACATAAACGGCGATTTCAGACAGTGACAGCTCGGAATAGAGCAGCAGGTTGGCAGCGCGGAAAACGCGCTCTTCGTTGATCGCGTCCTGAAGACAACCTCCGGTTTCCTGCTTAAACATCCGGGAGAGATAGCTGGGACTGAGACCGATGGTCTCGGCCATATTCTCCAGATAAATCTTTTCCCGATAGTGCTTCCGAATGTAGTCTCTGGCTTTCTCCGCATAGCCGACAGACTGCGGTTTATTAAGCTTTTCCTGAACCCGCCCGGTCAGTTCCTCAATCGCCCGGTTGCGATGGTGCAGTATATGAGCCGGATCATGGGCCTCATCGCACTTCTGAATATAGTAGCCGCTGATTCGATAGGCGGAGGTGGGGGGGACACCCGCTTCAATGGCAGCACGCGAGCAGAGTGTGATCGCTACAATCGCGAGATTACGCCGATGCCGGAGATCGACATCGGATAGGCGTCCGGTATCCCGGTCCATGCTCTCCGAAATACGGATCGCGTCTTCTGTGCGGCCTTCCCGGACAGCCTGGAGCACCAGCTGTTCCTCATGATAGCTGTGCCGATAGGCTGCATCATCGTTCTCTTCTTCCTCTTTCATGACAAACCGGAGCATTTCCCGCTTTGCCTGCTTCTCGTCCCGATTGATGATTCGGTTGAGCTGCAGCAGCTCTTCATTTTCCAGGCTTGCATTCTCTATCACCGTATTGGTCAGCAGGATCATATTTCTGATCTCCGGCAGTGTGAAGACAGGCAAAACCCGGATACTGTCGCTTCGGATGCCATAGCGCGCGTACATCTGTTTCCTCTGAGCGGCGTTCAGCCTCTGATGAGCCATCGGCCCCATGAGCAAAAAACCGCGCTCACAGCGAATCGCCGCATAATAACAATCCTGCTCATCATGCCAGAGAAACGGAGCTGTCTGTCCCTGTGCCCCTTCCCGCAGAATGCGGCGGAGATGATCCGACTGCATCAGCGGACTTTCGTCTGCGTTGTCGAAGAACGCAGTCAGACTGCCGTCTCCTTCCTCATACACCAGATCCACCTTGATCACGCTGCATAGAATTCTGACATGATTTTCCCTCATTGCGGCATCCCTCCCATATCAATATAGCATCCCCTATTGAAAAACGCAAGATAAGAGCAAAAGAAACAAAATAAGAATATAGAAGGGCGATCATCCTGTCGTATAATGCAATCAAAATGGAGGCGCGATGTTCATGAGTGAACCGATTATGATTTTTAAGGTAACTGCAAACCCGGAGGATTGTACCAGCATGATGTGCGCCTACGGCGGCGTCAGCTTTATTCCCTTCACGGCGACTGTTGAATCAGAGCTGTTCAGCGGAAAAACAGTTCCCGGCGCCTGCGACGTGCAGGTGGAAAACCCCGCCGGCAGCCGGAACATGTGCGCAAAATACATGTTCCGTGGGACGGATTGTGCCGGCAACGGCTGCTTCCTTTTTGTGGAAAACAACGGATACCTGGCCGAAGTCATGCGCCACGATCCCTTTTTCCATGCATACCCCAGATTTATGACGGATTCCCCTGTTCTGGGAGAATACCTGAGTCAGCAGCGCTTCCGATCGGAAGTGCAGGGGCGCGACTGGGGGGTCGAGATCCGGATCTACGATGTTCTGAAAGAAGGAGAGGAAAAAGATGCATGAGCGTTTTTTCGGCGTCGGCGAGCCGCTGATCCAGCGGCAGCGGGATCAGGGGATCGACGCCCCCGCCTATCTTGACCTGGTGAAAGGGCTCGGCTGCAACGCGTTCCGAACCTGGATGCATCTGACGGAGCTTCTGACCGACCCGGTAACGCCGAACCCGAATGAGGTCAGGAAGCATACGGCACTGCTGAACCGCGCTGCCGAGCTCGACATCGAAGTAACCGCCATGAGCCACGAGTGGTTCCTGCCGGCAGGCTGCAGACAGCGGACAGGCCATGCCATGCCCACGCGCGACCTCACACCCGGCAGCCTCTACATGCAGGCATTGGAAATGCTGGAACAGAGCTGGTATACCATGGTCTCCCTGTTCCCGCAGGTGCGGATCTGGGAAATCGGAAACGAGTGGAACCTCAACGCCTTCCTGCATCCGGACGGCTTTCTGGAATCCGATATGTCGGCCCCCTTTACGGCAGACGAGAAGATGGATATCGCCGTAGACATGATGTATTTCGCGGCGCGCGGCGTTCGGCGGGCAAATCCAAAGGCTCTGGTCGCGTCCTTCTCCCCGGCTCTTTCCACCCCCGGCCTCGGCGGCGACATGCCGGATTACCTGCCGGTGATGTACGGTGTCGCCTGGACACTGGATAAAGTGTACAGCCGTATCAAAAGCGGTAACTTCTGGTCGACAGATACCGACGACTACTTTGACCTTGTCGCCTGGCACCCCTATGTGTTTACCAACCGGCCCAGTTCGGACGCAGACCTCTTCCTTGACGTGGACGAACCGGATCAGCTCTGGCAGAGCTACAACGACGCAGCCTACAGGGTCATGCAGAAGTACGGCGACGGGCACAGGCAGGTGCTTTTAACAGAATCCGGATTTACCGACTGCGGCAATCCCGAGTGGGAAAAGCGATACGCCGGCTACAACAAAAAGATGCTGGAAATCGCGGCGAAACTGCCATACGTCCGGACACTGCACAATTTCCGCCTTCTCAATGAGAATTCCATGCTCCGCCGCGGCGGCATCGAGCAGAACCAGATCGGCGGGCTCACAGAAGTCTATTTCGGCATTTTCACCGATCCCGAAGATGGCTGCCGCCCCCGGGCGCGCGCCTATGCCATCCAGGAAATGACCGCCAGCACAGCAGATTTGAAAGCTCTTGGCGCGAAACTCGCGCAAACAGTTAATTAAGGGAGGATTCATCATGGCAGAACATCTGGTAAAAACAACGTCCGGTACCGTGCGCGGCGTGGAGCGCGAAGGCCGGATCGACTACCTCGGCATTCCCTATGCCCAGCCGCCTGTCGGTGAGCTGCGCTTTAAGCGCTCGATCCCCGTCATTCCCTGGGAGGGCGTCCGTGACGCGACAGCTTACGGCCATTCTCCGGTCCAGTACAACAACGGTATTGTCATGGGGGATGAAGACTGTCTCACCGTCAATGTACAGCGTCCCCTGGAAGGGGACAGACTGCCGGTCTTTGTCTGGATCTACGGCGGCGGTTACAACACCGGCTACTCCTCGGACGAGATGTATACCGGCGAGGCCTTCGTCCGTGACGGCGTACTGTTCTTTTCCTTCAACTACCGTACCAATATCCTTGGCTTCTATGATTTTACCACCTATCCCGGCTGTGAGGACTTCGATTCCAACTGCGGCCTCAGCGACCAGATCCTGGCGCTGAACTGGATCCGGGAAAATGTGGAAGCCTTCGGCGGAGACCCGGAACGCATCACCATTGCAGGCGAATCCGCGGGCGGGGCATCTGTCACCAACATGCTGGTCTGCCCCGGCGTCAGGGGCTGCTTCACGCAGGCCATCATCGAAAGCGGTCTGCCCAACTGCGTCATGACGCATGAGCTGGCCCGTGAAAACATCGACCTCTTCCTGGAGGGGATGCACTGGACGGAAAAGGATCTGCCCCTGCTGCGCACGATGGATCCGCATCTCTTCCTGCTGGGTCACGAGTATGTGCAGGCCAAACACCAGTATAAGAACCCCGGTATGTTTCTGCCCGGTCCGGTGCTTGACGATCTGCTGCCCGTGCGCCCCATTGACGCGCTGCGCGCCGGGGCCGCCGAAGGCATTAAGCTGATCATCGGAACCAACATGCATGAAGGAACGATGTTTGTCCATCCGGAGAACACCGGCTTCCCCAACTCGTGGGCAATGATCGCGCAGATGATGGAAAAAAACGGCAATGCCGACGCGCTGCCCAAGATTATCGGCTTCTACCATGAGGATGGCAGAGACTACTTCAGTTTCTTCAAAGATTCCGCCGTCTCGATGTCCAGCTCCATTCCTCCGATGACCGGTGATATCCGGCAGATCGGCGGGGACGCCTTTATCCGCTTCGCCACGGATTACGCCTTTGAAATGCCCTCCGTCAAAGTCGCTGATGCGCAGCGGCGATTCACACCGGATGTCTGGATGTACCGCTATGAGCTGGTGACCAAATCCGGTATCGAAACCGGCTGGAAGGCCAGCCATGCCTTCGAGCTGCCCTTTGTCTTCGAAAAGCCGGATCATCCCTTTACTCATTTCGAGTTTGACGGAGAGTCGGAGGAGCTCTTCCGGGAGATGGCTTCTCAGATTCACGGCGACTGGGTCCGCTTTGTCAGGACCGGCGAGCCCAACCCCGACTGGGGCCGCTTCGAGGGGGCCAATTCGCCCGTGCGCATCTACGATCGGGAGACGCATACCGAGCAGCTTGACCGCCGCCACCTGATGCAGATCTGGGGCGATCTGCGGTTTTATGAAAAATAAAGCAAAATAAGAACAAAAACAGCATAATGAGAATATAGAGAATTCGAATAATCTCCTATTCTATAGTCACGAAATCCAATCGAAACAGCAACGCATACAACAACTATAACGAGAAGGAGAGACAAAAATGTTCGCAACAAAACATGACGATCCCAATGGTTCCCTTGGGTGGGGAGAACGCTTATCCTACGGTGTTGGTGGTTTTTCGTTCAACATGATCAATGGTATTATCGGTTCTTTCCTGACGATCTATTTCACCAGCGCAGTCGGTCTGAACGCCGGTATTATCGCAACAATCCTCGCGGTTTCCAAAGTATTTGACGGTATCTCGGATCTCGTGATGGGCCGTATCGTTGACAAAACCCATCACAAAATGGGTAAGGCCAGGATCTGGCTGCTCAGAATGTGCATCCCCTTTGCGGTTACGACGATGCTTCTCTTCTTCGTCCCGCAGAACTGGCCGTCTCTCGCACAGTACATTTATGTTTTCCTGATGTACAACATTGTCAATGCTGTCTGCCTGACCGGTGTTCTGGTTCCGTTCTATTCTCTGGTTGCCCTTGAAACCGCCAACCCCTATGAGAGAGGTCTTCTCGGCAATATCCAGCAGATCTTCCAGACACTCGGCAACGTGGTTGTCAACTCCACCTTCGTCGTCCTGCTCGGCAAGTTCACCAGCAGCACGGAGACGCTTTACACGCAGCGCGGCTTCACCCTGACCATGCTCGTCTACTGCGCCGTCATGGTGATCGTCTGCCTGTTCTGTGTATTCAACACCAAAGAGCGCGTAAAGGAAGTAGAGAAGAAAGAAATATCCGAGGAAGAGAAACAGAAAAACAAGGAAAACTTCGGTGTTACGGTTAAGGCTCTGCTCAAGAATCAGTATTGGCTCCTGCTGACACTCGGCAACTTTGTGGTATTCACCATCATTATCTTCTACGCCATGGGCACAGTTTTCTACAGCCAGTATGTACTGTATGATATGGGCCAGTACGCGATGCTTTCCAATGCCATCTCCATTGCTCAGTTCGCCATCATGTTTGTCACGCCGATCATGATGAAGAAAATCTCCAAGGAAAAGATCTATACTTTCGGTATGCTGGTTATGGCCATCGGCTTCCTCGGATCGGCCATGTTCACCTCCCACGGCATCCTGCTTGTCAGCAACGTACTGAAAGGTCTTGGTGTCGGCCTCTGCGGCGGTATGGCACTGGGCATGGTCGCTGACAGCGTTACCTACGGCAAGCTTAAGACCGGCGTTGACACGGTCGGCATGGGCAACGCGGGCATCTCTGCCGCCCAGAAGATCGGCCTCGGCCTGGGTCAGGCAATCTTCGGCTGGGTTCTCGCCGGTGCCGGACTGAATGCCGCTCTCGATGCGCAGGGTCTGCCTCAGCCGGAGTCCGTTTCCATCGCCATCAAATTCCTCTATGGCTGGGTCCCGGCCATCATGGCGGGCGCCATGTTCGTCATCATGCTTCTGTTCTATCACTGTGAGAGAGACATCCAGAGACTCGAACAGAATGCCGCCTGATCAAACAAGCATATCCACGGATTACGCTTAGGCAGATTCACCCTGCCTAAGCGTTCTAATATGGGAGGGAACGGCAATGCATGCATATGACCTTACAACAGAGCACATGAGCAATCCCATAGGTCTTGATGTACAGCACCCTCGGCTGTCGTGGAAGTGCGCGGACGGCATTCGGCAGACCGCATACCACATTCACGCCGCAGAATCGGAATGGGACCTGGCCAACGGAAAGCTGCTGTGGAACAGCGGCGAAATCCCTTCCGATGAAAGCCTCCACATCGAATACGGCGGCGACACACTCGGAACCGGAGACCGCGTCTTCTGGCAGGTACGGCTGAAGGATGAACAGGGACGTTGGGGAGCGTGGTCGGAAAGCGCTTTCTTTGAAATGGGACTTTTGGGTGCGGATGCCCAGAAGGCGGAGTGGATCAATCCTGAAAAAGAGTATGATCCGGATTCCGAGCCGCCCGTCAGCCTTCTCCGCAGAGAATTCCCTCTGGAGAGCGGATTTCTGCGTGCCCGGCTCTATGTCTCTGCCCTTGGCATGTACAAGGCGTATCTCAACGGCAAAGTCGTCGGGGACGAAGTTCTTGCCCCCGGTTTTACAGATATGGAGCGCCGCAGACAGTACCAGACCTACGACGTGACCAAACTCCTCCATGCCGGTGCGAACGCGGCAGGCCTTGCGCTTGCTGACGGCTGGGCACGGGGCAGGCTTGGCTTCAGCGGGAAGCGAAACCAGTTCTCTCTGGGCATCGCGGCATGGGCGCAGCTTGTTGTCGATTATCCCGAACGCAGGGAAATCGCGCTGATTACCGACACTTCCTGGAAAGCGACGCGGTGAAGCAGGCCTGGTTCCGCCGCTTTACCGACAATGGGCTGATTCACGGCGGCAGCCGGCAGTGTCTTTATGTTCGGCCGCTGGCGCTCCGGCTTTTGCCGGCAGAGGCAGCGCAGCGGGCTGCGGACCAGCTGAACGGCATTGTGGAAGCAAACCGGTATCGGATCGGCACAGGTTTCCTGTCGACTCCGTTTCTGTGTGAAGTGCTGACCCGGGGCGGCCATACGGAAACGGCATACAGGACGCTGCTCAACTCGCGTCGTGTGCGCCTGCCAGGATTCCCACGCAGCTCAGGACTGTTAAACACGCTCTCTTTGACCTGAACAGCCTGCGGAGGCCTTTTCCGTCTTGTATTTTTGGGGCGGGACCATTATAATGATCATACTCGGGGAGCCGGAGGGCTCCCCACTTGAATATGAGGAGAAAGCACCATGGATATGAGCCTGTTTATGACCAACTGGATCTGGACACCGGACTGGACAGCGGAAGACCGGCTGGAGACGCGGATTGTTTATTTCCGCAGATGCTTTACGCTGGCGTCTCTTCCGGGATCCAAGAAGATCCGCGTCACCGCGGACTCCCGCTACAAGCTGTATGTCAACGGCAGATTTGTGCAGAAAGGGCCTCAGAAAGCGATCGACCTTCGGGAGTGGTATGTCGACACGGCGGAGCTCTCCTCCTTCCTTTGCTCGGGTGAGAACGTAATTGCCGTGGAGGTGCTGCGCTATCCCGCCTTCAATCCTTCCGCAGGCAGCCCGAATGCCAATGATTCCCTGCTGCACACCGAGATTCCCCATCTCTATGTGGAGGATCTGGATCCGGATGCCGTTCCCTCCCTGAATGGGAAGACGGGATGGAAATGCCGTGTCGACCGGGACAGGCGGATAATCGGAGAGGATGCCCGCCCCGCGCCGATCCACGCGCAGGAAGACGTGCTTGCCTCTGCGGAATTCGCCGGCTGGAAGCAGCCGGGGTATGATGACGCCGCCTGGGCGGATGCCGCACCAAAGCTCTTCTTCGACGTGCCGCAGGCGGACGCGCCGGGAAACCTTGTCCCGCGGATGATTCCGCCGATGGCCTATGAGGAAAAGCGTTTTGACAGCGTCTCCGCCGTGAGAGAAGGAACTGCCGGAAAGGATGCCTGGCAGGCACTGATCGGAAAGGATGAGCCGCTCACCATTCCGCCGCGGGCGGTCCAGGTGGTCGAATTATCCGCCGGAGAAGAGGAATGCGGGTACCTGCTTTATCGGTTCGCCGGCGGCAGCGGCGCGAAGATCTCCACGCTCTGTTCGGAGTGCTATGCCTACCCGCAGCCTCCGGTCCGCGGGGCTTATGGCGAAATGCAGCAGCCCGCGCCCCTGAAGGGGGACCGCACCGACGCGGAGAACGGCCAGCTTCTGGGACACACCTCCCGTTACACGGTTTCCGGTTACGGCAGTGCGGAAAGCGCGGAAGAATACGAACCCTTCTGGTTCCGGACCTTCCGCTATGTACAGCTGAAGATAGAGACCGCGGATGAACCGCTCACGCTTCTCCGTTTCGCCTACCGCGCCACCGGCTACCCGCTGGAGGTAAAAACCGGCTTCTCCGTCTCCGACCCCAGTTTCGCTCCGATCTGGGATATCAGCGTGCGCACGCTCAGGCGCTGCATGCACGAGACCTATATGGACTGCCCCTTCTATGAGCAGCTCCAGTACGCTATGGACGGGCGCAACGAGATCCTTTATACCTACAGCGTCAGCGCGGATGACCGGCTGGCCAGGCAGGCGATGGAAGCGTTTCGCCGTTCTCAGCGGCCGGACGGGCTGGTAAACTGCGACGCTCCCACCGTCGGGAGCAATGTCATTCCCGGTTTCTCCATCTACTATCTCCTGATGGTGCATGACCATATGATGTATTTCGGTGATCCGGCCTGGGTCAGACAGCATCTTCCGGCGATCGACGGTATCCTCTCATTTTTCGACCGGCATCTCAATGACCTGGGCATGGTCGGCAAAGTCGGCGGCAAGCTCATGCGCGATCGCTACTGGTCCTTCATCGACTGGACGAGCAAATGGGATACCGGCGTTCCCGGTGCCGGCGATCAGGGCTGCGGATCCATCACGATGGAGAGCCTGCTGTACCTCTACGGTCTGCAGCATGCCGCAGATCTGGCGGATTATGTCGGGCGCGCCGGTATGGCTGAGGAATACCGTGACCGCGCCGCCGCGCTGAAGACCGCAGTCCGTTCAAGCTGTATGGGAAGCCGCAGCGGTCATCCCCTGATCCAGGACGGTCCCGGTGTGGACGAATACTCTGTCCACAGCCAGGTCTTTGCCATTCTCACCGGACTTGTCAGTCCGGAGGAAGGCCGGGCAATGCTGGAAGCAACAGTCGGCGATCCCGCGCTTCCGCAGGCCTCCGTCGCTTTTGCCTTCTATCTCTTCCGTGCTCTGGAAGAATGCGGCTGGTATGAAAAAACAGATGAGCTCTGGGAGCTCTGGCGCCGGATGCTTCGCGATAACATGACCACCTGTGTGGAAAACGACACCGACGCCCGTTCCGACTGCCATGCGTGGGCATCCCTGATGTGCTATGAACTGCCCGCAGTCATGCTCGGCGTCCGTCCCGCCTCGCCCGGATTCCAAACCGTAAAGCTCTCCCCGCAGATGGGAAAACTCACCGAAGCAAAGGGAGAAGTCATCACCCCGAAGGGAACGGTATCCGTCGAATGGAAAAGAGGCGAAGACGGTGCCTGCGTTCTGAACTTCAGGCTTCCGGAAGGCATGAACCGCGCCTGACTGCATTCGGGAAAAATGCGCTGAACAGGAACAAGGACTCTCGCAGACTGCTTTTTCCAAAGCACCTGTGAGAGTCCTTATTTGTTTATCCAAGCCTGAAAGGATGGCCGGTCCTGTCTGCCGTGACCGGCTTCTGCTCATCCTTCGGTTCATGCCGTCATGTTTCTTTCTTTTTCCCTTTATATTCCAGGCAGAGCATGGTCACGTCGTCGAACTGCTCGGCATCCTTGACGAAATCGTCCACCGCCTGGTGAACATTCCTCAGAATTTTTTCCGGAGCGGCATCCGGTTCCTCATTCAAAGCGTTCAGCATCCGCTCCGTTCCGAAGAGGGTGTTGTCCGTATCCATCGCCTCCGGTACACCGTCTGTATAAACAAACAGCTTGTCCCCGGGCTCCAGTACAATCTCATAGTCCCTGTATTTTGACCCTTCCATTCCGCCGATTACCAGTCCATGCTTATCCTTCAGCAGGGCAAACCTCCCCTGCTTCATCAGCGCGGGGTACTCATGTCCCGCGTTGGCTGCCGTAATCCTGCCTGTGCTGATCTCCAGAATGCCGATCCAGACGGTGACAAACATCTCTACCTGGTTGTTGCTGCACAGCGCCTCATTGGTCTTGTTGAGAATCTCCGCGGCAGACTGCCCGAGCATGGCGCAGCTCTGAAGAATCACCTTGGAAATCATCATGAACAGCGAGGCAGGTATTCCCTTTCCGCTGACATCCGCGATTACCATGCACAGGTGATCGTCATCGATCAGGAAAAAGTCATAGAAATCTCCGCCAACCTCTCTTGCCGGATCCATCAGCGCATAGATCTCGAACTCACTCCGGTCGGGATATGGCGGAAAGGTCTGCGGCATCATGCTGCTCTGAATCTTTCTCGCCGTATGCAGTTCTGTATTGAGCCGTTCCTGTCTGACGGCTTCTTTCTGCTTCTTCTCCAGATCCTGGGTCTTTTTCCGCATATAGAGGATGTTTAATTCCGACACAAGGAGAATCGTGGCCAGGCCAAGCATGATATAAAACCAACCCTGCTCGTGAAGGCTTTTTGCCTTGCTGATGGTCACGGATGTCGTTTTGTCCTCATGCCCAAGCGCATCCTTCAGCTGAATCTCGAACTGATAGGTGCCTCCCGGCAGATTCGTATAGTTCACCGGTCCGAACTCACTTCGCCTTACCGTAACGCTCTCACGGTCGAACCCGGTCAGAGAATAGGACACCAGCGGGTCCGTCAGAGAATAATTGAAAACATAGCCGTAAACGGTCAGTTTCTGTGTCCCGGCAGGAACCGCAAAAATGCCGTGCTCATTCGGATAAAGCCGGACACCGTCCGCCTCCACGTACGGGACTGTCACCTTCAGTTGCTGAATGTTTTCCAGCGGTGTTTCGATATTGATCTTCGCGATGCCCGTATTGCCGGCAATATACAGATCCCCGTCCGCCGTCAGCTCACTGTAGGAATTGCTGGTGGCAATACAGGGCATGCCGTTTGCCAGGGTGTAGTGTACGGGATTGACATCCCCATTGGCGAGCAGCTCCTGCACCGGCAGAACATAAATCCCATTGCTGCTGAGGATCCACATGTCACCCCTGCCGTTGTCATAGAGGTCGAAATTGTTGGAGTAAGGAAACTTCTGTATCGTTGTAACCTGATAGTCCTCTGTCATATAGGCGATGGAATTGCTGGTAACCAGCCAGAACACATGCCGCTCGGGATCCCGCTTGATCCGCATGACGATACCGGAGCTAAGACCGTTCTCACTCCCGATGCACTTTGTTCCTTCCTCATTGATCACATAGATCCCGCCGCCGTTGGATCCGAGGAGAATGTCTCCGTTTTCCGCCCAGGAGACCGTCAGGCTCTCCACATTGAGGATCCCATCCTCTTTTCCGTAGCTGCGGATGACACGATCCCCCTCAATGATGCTGACACCGCCGGAGTTGACAACCAGGAAAGACCCGTCTTCCCTTTCACACACTGCCCGGACATGATCGGAGAGCAGGCCGTCCGCTTCGGTGAAAGCCGTCACTTTCTCGCCATCATAGCGAAGCAGACCGCACGCGCGCCAGGTGGAGATCCAGATGTTCCCTTTGCTGTCATGGAGGATGGAGCGAATCCGGCAACCGTCCAGCAGCTCCAGCAGATCCGTCGCTTCCATCTGTTCGCCGCCCGCGGTGACTGCCTGCTGCAGCGGCATTTCGGATACCGGCCCGTTTTCATCCAGCACGATCAGTCCGGTATCGGTTCCGGCGAACAGCAGCCCGTCATACAGGCAGGTTGTGTTTACCACCCTCCGCGGGAGATCATAGCGCTCAAAAAGATCCGAAAACCGATTCGGTACGATCTTCATCACGCCCTGACGGGTTGAGCAGAACCACAGGTTGCCCTCATAGTCGGCCATCGCGTGGACAATGGAATTATCCATGGGGATATTCTCAAACTGCTGTACTTCATCGCCGTCCAAAACCCCGATCCCGTTTCTGGCACTGATCCAGATCCGGTCGCCGATCAGATCCAGATTCATGATGTTGCTAAGCGGCGAGACATCAAACTCCTTCAGGATCTTCAGGTCGCTGTCCACACTGCAGTATAAAACCTCCGAGGTTTCTGTTCCCATATAGATACAGCCTGAATGATCCCTGTCCGGCAGGATGCTCAGACAGCCCGGAAACCCACCTTCCTCATGGGAGAGAAAACTGACGGGTTCCCCATCCCGAAGCGTAAAAATATCGTCATGGCTGCTGACACCGTAGATCAGCCCGTCACTTCCCCTGCGGAGCATTTCGACATACACGCTGCTGATCCGCTCGTCATCAGACTCATGAATCTGCATGTCCTGATCAATCGTAACAACGCCCAAGGTTGTGCCGACATAAATCAGGCCGTTATCATCCTCGGCAATATCACAGATTTTGGCTGACCGGAGCCCTTCCGCCTCTCCCCACTTCTGAATGCTGCCTCGCTCCATCATCGCGAGGCCGTTGTCGTTTGTCCCAATCCAAAGACGGTTCTGTCTGTCCACATGCAGACAGACTACGCTGGTGATCCCCGTTGTGGCAGAGTCGACACGTACGAAAGTATTGCCATCATAGCGAATCAGCCCGCTGTATCCGCCGATCCAGATAAACCCGTCCCCGGTTTCGGCAATGGCGTTCATCTCTGAGGTGGGAAGACCGTTCGTATTGTTGTACAGAACCGCGGAATAGCTGTCACTGTTCCCGATCGGATCCACGATGTCCGGACTGACCTCTTCCGGATTATCCGCTTTCGCGCCATCATCTGTGCCAAAAGCCATCGTGCCAGTCTGCGCAAGCAGAACTGCCACCAGGGCCATACATATCCATAATCTGATCTTTTTTATCATCTGCTGTATCTGCCTTTATTCTGTATATAAAATCGGAATACGCTTTCCGTCTTCGTTTACCTGTTCCCAATGCTATAATAGGACATTGTATTGGAATTACACAATAAAATCAATCCTTTTCTTTGAATTTCCATTTCAGCTTTGTGCCGGGTGGAATGTGGTTTTGGTTGAATTCACCGCTTTGCTGTGCTAAAATGAGTATAATTGGATGCGAGGTGATGCGGAATGCGTGTGGTTGTCAAAGTCGGGACTTCAACCCTGACACACGCCACGGGCAGAATCAATATCCGGCATGTGGAAACGCTGTGCAAGGTGCTCAGTGACATCAAAAACGCCGGACACGAGGTAATCTTGGTTTCCTCGGGCGCCATCGGAATGGGTGTCGGAAAAATGAATCTTTCAGAACGTCCGTCGGACATGCCTTCCAAACAGGCAATGGCCGCCATTGGGCAGTGCGAGCTGATGTATGTCTACGACCGGCACTTTTCGGAATACAGCCATGTTGTCGCACAGATTCTGCTGACCGGAGAAGATCTCCGGGACGAGAAGCGGCACACGAACTTTATCAATACCATCCTGCGTCTGCTGGAGCTCGGCACGCTCCCCATCATCAACGAAAATGACACGGTCGCGACAGAGGAAGTTGCCGTCGGAGACAACGACACCCTCGGCGCCCTGGTCGCGGAGAGCATCCGGGCGGATCTGCTGGTCATTCTGTCGGACATCGACGGACTCTATACCGCCAATCCCCGTCTCGTCCCCGGTGCGGAACTGATTCCCGTCGTAGAGGAACTGACGCCGGAGATTCTCGCCTCCGCAGGCGGTGAAGGCTCCGCCCTCGGCACCGGCGGCATGGCGACCAAGCTGAAAGCCGCTTCCATCTGCATGCAGGCGGGAACGGACATGATCATTCTCAACGGCGCGCGTCCGGAGATTCTTTATGATGTCATGGACGGTGCCCCGGTCGGAACACGTTTTATCGGGAGGAAATAACATGTACAAAACAGCAGATATTCTTCAGAACGCCAAAGCCGCAGCACCCATTCTTGCCGCCGCCACCCCGGAGCGGAAGAACCTCGCTCTGGAAAAGATTGCGGAGCGCCTTCTCTCCGAGCAGGAGAATATCCTCCGCGCCAACGCGGAAGATATTGAGGCATCGCGCAGCCGCCTGAGTGAAGTGATGATCGACCGCCTGAATCTGACGCCCGAACGGATCGAGGGCATGGCAGCGGGAATCCGGGATGTCATCCTGCTTCCGGATCCGGTCGGCCGCGTAATGGAGCGCGTGGAGCGTCCCAACGGCCTCGTGATCGAAAAGACCTCCTTCCCCTTGGGCGTCATCGCCATCATCTATGAAAGCCGGCCCAACGTCACTTCCGACGCCGCCGCGCTGGCGCTGAAATCCGGCAATGCCGTCATTCTTCGGGGCGGGAAGGAAGCGTTCCGCTCCAACGCCGCTATCGTTGAGGCGATCCGCCTCGGCCTGCAGGACGCGTCACTTCCCCCGGAGCTGGTCGGGTTTGTGGAGGACACGAGCCGGGACAGCGCGCGTGAGCTGATGGAGGCAAGGGGCTTTATCGACCTCCTGATCCCCCGCGGCGGCGCGGGCCTGATCCGCAGCTGCATGGAGAACGCGAAAGTTCCCTGCATTCAGACCGGCACCGGCATCTGCCACATCTATGTGGACGCCTCTGCCGATCAGGAGAAGGCACTGAACATCATCGAGAATGCCAAGACCAGCCGTCCCTCCGTCTGCAACGCGGAGGAAGTCCTGCTGGTAAACCGCGCGATCGCGCCGGAGTTCCTGCCGAAGCTGCATCTCCGTCTGACGGAGGACCGCGCAAAACGCGGCCTGGTTCCTGTGGAACTCCGTCTGGATGAGGACGCGGCGCAGATCATCCCGGGAACGCCCGCCGGCGAACGCGATTTTGACACGGAATTCCTCGACTATATCCTCGCCGTAAAACTGGTAGACGATGTGGATGAGGCCATCGCGCACATTGCGGTCCACTCCACCGGACACAGTGACGCCATTCTCACCCAGGACGCCGATGCTGCGGAGCGCTTCACCCGTCTGGTGGATTCCGCGGCGGTCTACGTCAACGTCTCCACCCGTTTCACCGACGGCGGCGAGTTCGGCCTCGGCTGTGAAATGGGCATCTCCACACAGAAGCTGCATGCCCGCGGTCCCATGGGCCTGCAGGAACTCAACACCTACAAGTATATTGTCCGCGGGGACGGCCAGATCCGCTGATCTTCTGTCCCTGTCCGAAACAGGCTTCCGTATTGTACGGGAGTCTGTTTTTTATTCCCTGCTCCCAGACGGGAATCTGTCTGCTCCGGAGACCGCGCTTTCCGCGCTGCCGAAAAAAATACAGAAAAATTTTCATTTCCCTATTGACAGAACTGTATTGTTGTGTTACTGTATTAGCATCTTAATACAGTAACACAAAGGAGGAGCCAAATGGACTGGAAATTTCGATCGGATCAGCCAATCTATTCCCAGCTCGTGGAACAGATCAAGCTGGGCATTGTGTCCGGCGCCTTCCTCCCCGGCGAGCGTCTCGCCTCGGTACGGGACATGGCCATGGAGGCCGGCGTCAATCCGAACACCATGCAGCGGGCGCTGCAGGAGCTGGAACGTGATGGGATGGTATATGCCCAGCGGACAGCGGGCAGATTTGTAACGGAGGATATGCGCGTGATTGACCGTGTAAAACAGCAGTTTGCGGAAGAACAGATCCGCAGCTTCCTGGACGCGATGAAGAAGCTTGGTTATCGCAGGGAAGAAATCATTCATCTTTTGAGCGACAGAGAGGAGAAGGAAAATGCCGATTCTTGAATGTAAAGATTTATCGAAAGCCTTCGGTGCGGTACAGGCTCTGGACAGTGTCAATCTGAAACTGGAGCCGGGCCGTGTGATCGGCCTGCTCGGCCCGAACGGCAGCGGAAAAACAACCCTGATCAAGCTGGCC
>JAFSLL010000250.1 GCA_017448455.1 Oscillospiraceae bacterium
AAATCTCAACTCTCAACTCTCCGCTCTCGACTCTCTCACTGACTTAAATTGCTCTTTCATGAACAATGCCCTTTCCGGCAAAAAGGAGGAACCCCAATGAATCTGCTGATCGTGGACGATGAATACTTTATCGTGCAGTCCATTGTCTCCGCCCTGGACTTTGACGCCTTATGCAAAAGCAGCTTGATGAGCTGCGAAAGCAAGTGAGCGACATCTGGATCAACAGCCACAGACAGTCCATCCTGACCTTTGCCAGGGAGTGCCGCGCTGATATGCACCATGATGCGGAGGAGTGGAATCACATCCTCTCGGTGGCAGACGAGTATGAGGTGTACTGCCAGAAAAACATCGTCAGCAACGGCGTGGTCAAAGCAGACACCGAATATATCCGCGGACTCTACCAGGAGCTTTCCAGGGAACACAAGATTTGAGCGTTACGCAAATCGACTTGCGTAAAATGCAAATCCGGGGAAACCCGGACACAGCCTGTCAAGCTGAAAGAATGCAACAATCCCCAGTACAGAACACAGCACAAACGCTGTGTTTTTATTTTGCCCTCCGGGGCTTGAACTGCCGTCCGGGCGTTAAACGGAGAAAGTGAAGAACCTATGAATACTGTTATCATCGAGACCATCGTATCCGTCGTGGCGAATCTCGCCATCACCCTGATCGCCGTGTTCGGCGCTTGGCTGGTTGCCCAGATTGGCAAGTCTCAGCAGCTGGGCACCATCAACGCGGCTGTCGGTGAGCTGACCAACGCGGCGGAGCAGACCGTGATGGAACTCCAGCAGACGGTCGTTGAGGGGCTGAAGGAAGCCTCTGCGGACGGCAAGCTGACCCAGGATGAGATTGCGAACCTTGGTAAGCTCCTGCTGGAAGGCACTCTTGCCAAGATGTCCGACTCCGGCATCGGTGTGCTGAAGGCCGCCAACGTGGATATCATGCCATCGTGACCGGCGCGGGCGAGGCTCTGATCGCCAAGATCAAGGCCGGTATCTGAGGAACAGTTCTCTCTGGGGGCTAACTACCCCCGGAGAGGCGATTACGAATTTGGAGGTATAGCGTATGGCTACTGCTACGAATAAGAACTATCTGGTGATCGGCGGCAACGGTGAGGAGCTGAAGACTCTCAAGACCCTGGCTGCCGCCAAGAAGCTGGCCGATGCCGAGGGCGGTTCCGTCCTGGTGGACGGCGAGTGTGTCTACCGCGCCTCTGTGGAGACTGTTACTCCTGCTGTCGAGGAGGCTGTGGAGGAGACTGTCGATACTCCTGTGGCCGACCAGACCACGGAAAATGTGACCGAGCAGACCGAGGAAGCCCCGGTTGAACAGCCCACCGAAGATGTGGCCGAGCAGACCACGGAGGATGTGGAGGAGGAACAGCCGGAGGAACCGACTGAAAAGGATGCGCCGGTCCAGTACCGTCTGAAAACCCTGATGAACATCCGCAAAGAGCCGAGCCTTTCTGCCCGGAAGATCGGTACTGCGAATCAGGGCGCCATCGTCACGGTGAAGGCCGTGAAGAAGGACTGGCTGCATCTGACGGACGGCACTTTCATCCTCTTCGGCGGCGGGGAGTTCGCTGAGAAGATCGTCTGATCTGCCCGAAAACTCCGCTCATTTCCCGCTGAATCTTTGTCCGTTCAGCAGCGCGTTATTAACTTGCTATACCGTCGAGAGTACGGTACACCGCTTCCTCCCCCGTTAATGTTGCCATCAACGGCTTGCGATTCACTACACTTGGCGGTAGCCAACCGTGGCGGGACTTCCACCCGCAAGAATCGTGCCATGCCCGGCACACATGAAAATGCAGATGGCCTTTCGACCATCTGCACTGTTATAAAACATAGTAATTTGATATGTAAATCTGTTTGCCGTTGCTTCTCAAAGCAACGATGATTTCCCCCGCGTATAAGAATCACCTATGCTTAAGTGTTTTTCAAACCTTGTCTCAGATGTGATTCAGTTACCTTATTCTTCATTCCCCAACTGTATTGATGATTGACATTTTTACCACTCGTCGAAACTTGAATCCTGCTGCCTATTCTTTATGCGGGAAACTCAAAAATGACGGGTTCAAAGGGCCGCGGCCGCAGGCTGTAGGCGAGGCGGTGAGAATAGTCGGTGCCCTGGTGAAACAGAAAGCTGTCGAACACGGTGAATACCTTTCTCGCATCGCTGTACATGCGCTTGTCCTTCCTATCGTTTGCTTAGGTTTTCAGGGGAGGATATTTACCTTGAAGCTCATTCGCATCTCGTCCCCCAAAGCGGTGTGATCTATCTTTTTATTTATCCCGATCATCACGCTATATCCAAAATATCCGAAAAGCCAGTCACTTCAAACACTTCCTGTACGATTTCATTAACGTGCGTGACCTTCATGCCGCCCTTTTTGCTCATGATTTTTTGAGCGGAAAGCAGCACCCGCAGACCAGCGGAAGAAATGTATTCCAGTTTGTCCAAATCAAAGATCAGGCTGTCCGCGCTGTCCAGGGACGCTTTCAGTTCCGCTTCCAGGTCCGGGGCAGTAGTGGTGTCCAGGCGGCCTTCCAGGGCGATGGTCAGTTTGTTCCCGTTCAGATGCTTGGTGATGGTCATTGTCTTTTCCTCCGTTTCATGACGTTCAAATGATTTTTTCAGGATGTTTCTGCCGTCACCACACTGATACTCGGCCCGGTTCATGGGCCTTTTCTCCAGGTTGATGACAGATCATCCATTTCCACGTTCCACTATATAGCATTGTTGCCGCCACGGTCAGGACCGTCCCATTCACGTCGATCCGTTTTCCTTCGTCAGAGTTCCTTTGTATTCCACACACAGCATGGTCAGGTCGTCGAACTGCTCCGCTTCCTTCACGAACCTGTCCACGCTGGTGCGCACGTTCCTGAGAATTTGCTGCGGCGCGGCGTCCGGATCGGCGTTCAGCGCTTCGATCATCCGCCCGGTGCCGAACAGTTCCTTTTCCGCGCTGGTGGCCTCTGCCACACCGTCGGTGTATACGAACAGCTTGCTGCCAGGCTGCAGGTGGATTTCGTATTCCTTGTAGCGCACGCTTTCCATGCCGCCGATGACAAATCCGTGCTTATCTTTATATAGCTCAAATACGCCGCCCGGCTGTTTCAGCGCCGGAAATTCATGACCCGCGTTGGCGGCAGTCAGCTTCCCGGTGGAAAGTTCCAGGATGCCCAGCCATACGGTTACGAACATCTGCGCTTCGTTGTTGGAGCAAATGGCTTCGTTGGTTTTTTGCAGGATGCCTGCCGGGGACATGCCCATCATGGCCACGCTTTGCAGGATGATTTTGCTTGCCATCATGAACAGCGCCGCCGGAACGCCCTTGCCGGACACGTCCGCAATGACCATGCCCAGGTGGTCGTCGTCGATGAGGAAGTAGTCGTAAAAGTCGCCGCCCACCTCCTTGGCCGGGGCCATGCTGGCATAAATCTCAAACTCAGGCCGATCCGGGAAGGCCGGGAAAATGTGGGGCAGCATAGACGCCTGGATGTTCGTCGCCAGCGACAGCTCCGTGCCGATTCGTTC
>JAFSLL010000251.1 GCA_017448455.1 Oscillospiraceae bacterium
CTCAACAGGAGGAATCAGAACTTGACCCTGCCGACCAACAGCATTATACCACGGGCATTTCAAAGCCTGTTGAAAACATTTCGGCGGTGCGTACAGGGACACACCCTAAACGAACCCTGAATCTTATTATACGAGGAGGAAGAGCGATGAGTCAGATCCGCAACCTTGATAACAAGCGCGTGCTTGATTTATCAGATGATGGACGGATGGCAGTGATACTGAAAGGCGGTTGCATTACAATCATCACGGTCAACCCTGACGGAACGCTCCACATTACAAACGAAACTAATAAACCGAAAGACTGAACCTCAGTTCAGTACAATGAAAACTGAAGAGTCCGCCCGAGCGCAATAGACGACAGTGCGGATCATCCTTCTAGGAGCACCTGCGGCTTCTGGATGAGAAGATCCAAGCTGTCGTCTTTTGTTTTTGCAAGAATGAAATCCGCTACAATCACTATTTATGAAAGGAGCATTACCCATGAAAACCCTTCAGAAACTCGCTGCCATGATGCTCTGCATCATCCTCGTCCTCAGCATTTCTGTTCTCCCGGCGCAGGCTGCCGGAAGCGACCTCAACGTATCCGCCGAAATCCAAACTCTGATGCAGATCTATCCCGAAGGGACCGTCTGCACAAACTCGACCCCGGAGTTCCGTGTTTGCGTTCATTGGCCCGGAGTCATAATTTCGGCGCAAGCGTGCTGGGGCTTCGCCATCCTCTTTGTTGCCAAGCTCTACGATCTCGATCTGACAAAGAACTTGTCGGTCACTTGTTTGGAAATCAACAAGACGATGTCCAGGTATTACCCGAAAACGCCGTACTACTCAGCACAGGAGTCTGTTGAAATAGGCGACATCCTAGCTGCTCCTGGCCACGCCATGGTTGTCATTGCCAAGGACGGCACTGGGGTCACTATTGGCGAAGGCAACTACGGTGGACGCGTCCATTATGGCCGTCATCTGTCTTTTGAAGCGATCGACAATGGAATCAACTACATTCTCCGTATCCTTCCGCCCGAAAACGCAGGCTCTGATTGCCCCTGTGCAAACTTCCAGGACATGCCCGCTGAGGGAAGCTCTGAGCATGAAGCAATCGATTGGGCCTACACACATGTGCCCGCGCTTACTGCTGGCACCAGTTCCATCACCTTCAGCCCGGACAAGACCGTCACCCGCGCCATGGCGCTTACCTTCCTCTGGAAAGCCTTCGGTGAGCTGGAACCCAGAACTCACGTCGGCCCCTTTAAGGATGTGAAAATGGATTCCTACTACTACAAAGCGGTTCTCTGGGCAGTCGAGAACGGTATTACGGCGGGTACCTCCACCACGACCTTCTCTCCGAACCAGACCTGCAACAGATCCGAAATTCTGACGTTTATCTGGCGCGCCTTAGGCAGCCCAACTTCCAATCGCGGAAATCCCTATTCCGACGTGAAGGACGGGAAGTGGTATGCACAAACGGCGGTGTGGGCATATGACAATCGCATCGAGGTCGGTATACAGGGGGCTTTCAACCCTAAAACACCCTGCACCCGCGCTTCCACCATTTTGTACATATACCGTGCGCTGGAGCACAAGGCCCTTGCGGCGGAAACGCCTTAGTGCTTCCGCACAGGCGATTTAACCGTTCATTTCGGAGCAAGCCCTTCCGCTTGGCAGCTGACCTTAGCGAGGTAGCCCCGATGTGCGACTGGACCAACTACCAAATGTACTGCCCGAACAGCGGAACCCTGATTTCCGGTGCGAAGGGCACTGACGGAAAGATCCGGTACTGCTGCCCCAGATGCGGTGCCGAGATTATCCGAACGATCAAGGGGCGGCGACATGACACCATCGAGGTCTACGCTCCCCGCGAACCTACAACCAAATAGAACCAACGGCGCAACGACGCAGCGGCAGGGTTTTGTCCCGTAAGTCCGCTACAGGTCATGCGCCGGGCAAGCCGATGATTCACCCAGACATACGTGAGAGGTCGCCGGCAGGGAACACATCCGATTTGGATGCACCCTGCCGGTGACTGTTTTTTTTGTAATTCTCCGGGGCCGCGCCGGATCAAACAGCGGTGACAAAATACTGTCAGCCTGAATGCGCATCGGGCGAGAAGGATACATATCAGCTATTCCCTAAGTTTGGGAGCAACGCTGGATCGTGTACCCTCGCTTCGGTGCGCTTTCGGCTGCTTCTCTAAAAGGCTGCATTGCGTCCTTCTCGTTTCTGCCGCAGGCAGGTGGAAAGGACGCACTATGCTTTTTAAGATACCTTACGAATTACGCAATGAAGATAAACAGGGTATCACCTATGGCGAACTCAGGAAAGCGCTTCCATCATCCTCTCCGGATAGGGTTCCTTCTGCAAAAGAACTGAAGAACGCGGCACGCGTAATTCTTCGCGGAGAAACGAGTGCCGGCTTTCTCGAAGTATATGACAACGGTTATTTCACATACCGAGAGGAAAACAACATCACTGTTTGCGGTGTGGATCGTTGTACGGTCTTAACATGGCCTTCCTGCGCCGGAAAGCCGTCCTGTTTGAAGGGGGCTGCTGTCGATGCGCTTCCATGGAAGTTGCCTTTGATGATGGTTGGGAATGATCGAATAGAAGACAGCAGAGATTCCATGGAGCGCCAAAAACAAGCGCTGTATCTGGATGATCCGGCATCTACGAATAACATTCTGTTCAGCACACAACCTGAACATGAAATTGCCGAAGAAGAATTACAGTGCCTGAAAATAAGAAAAGAAAAAACCGTTCTTTTGAGAAGCGCGATGAAGCAATTGACGGAAAGGCAGCGCGAAATTCTTTGCTTGATTCATTTGAAACATCTCACGCAGAAGCAGGTGGCTGAGATGCTCGGCATCAGTCGGAGTTCGGTTCAGGTCCAATTAAGAGCGGCAGAAAAAAAGATAAGAAATTATTTCAAAAACACTCATCATTTTCAACCCTGAGACTTCAATTAGTGAAGGGATCATTTCACAGACTCTTCCGCCCGAGTTTTCCGGACGTTGAACCTTGACAAGCTTATAATCATTCGCCAAGACTTCCCCTTCGGTGAGCGGAAGCTCGAGCCGCAGATGCCGGATTGCCACCGGCATAGGGCGACGACAGCCGAAGGGTACAATGGTACTCCCGTCCAGCCACAGCCCCGCCTGAACAGCGGGATCACGCAATGGGGGCGGCCCGGAGAGATCCTCGGGGGAGCGGAAGACTCGTGAGACAGCCTCGCAAGCTGTCGCTTGGTGATTTCCCTACGGCGGCTTGCCGCCTGCGCACGGGGTGTCGAGGGCAAATAGTGCGCTTACATACTACTTTCGGAAAGGAACACAATCCAGTGAAACATACACAGCACAAACTCAAACGCGGAGACCTGTTCTTCGCTGAATTTGACAACGCCGTCGGCTCCGAGCTGTCGGGGCCCCACCCGGTTGTGATCGTCCAGAACAACAAGGGCAACTACCACAGCCCCACCGTCATCGGTGCGGCGATCTCCAGCCAGATCAAGAAAGAACACCTGCCGACCCACATTATTCTGAAAACCGGTCCCTGCGCCGGTTCCATGGTGATGACGGAACAGCTGCACACGCTGGACAAGCACAGGTTGCTGAAATACATCGGCACCTTGGATCAGGCGTCCATGGAGGCCATCGACACAGCCATCCTCAAAAGCCTCGGGCTGTGGGGAAAAGAGCCGGAGCTCTTATGCCTCTGCGGGAAGTGCGTACAGAACTTCCGCGCGGTACCGGGGCAATCGGCCTGGATCGCCAATCCCTACCAGGTCATTACCGAGCCATGCTGCTATTGCGGATGCCGCAACGGTTACGATTACTGGGTTACACAACGATCACGCGATAAAAGAGGGAATAAAAATGTATAACGATCAAAACACGAGGCAGGAGACAGTCCAGATCCCCTTGGGGCGGCTGCATCAGTTTCCGCACCATCCCTACAAGGTGGAGGACAACGAGGAGATGGAGGCTCTGACCGAGAGCATCCGGGAATACGGCATTCTGAATCCGCTGCTGGTGCGGCGGGTGGACGGCAGCGAGACGGACTACGAGCTGATCTCCGGGCACCGGCGGGCATACGCTGCGGAAAAGGCAGGGCTGAATACGGTTCCCGCCATTATCGTTGCCCTGGACCGGAATGAGGCGGCCATCGCTTTGGTTGACAGCAATCTCCACCGGGAAAACATCCTTCCGTCCGAGAAAGCATTTGCTTATCGGATGAAAGCGGAGGCCCTTGCACACCAGGGAAAGCATATGGCTCCAACTTTGGGACAAATTGTCCCAAAGTTGGAGCCCAACAGGACGACGGCGCTAATCGGTGAGCAAAGCGGAGAAAGCTACAAGACCGTACAGCGCTACATCCACCTCACCAATCTGATCCCTGACCTGCTGGACCAGATGGACGAGGGGCGGATCGCCTTCTCCGTTGGCGTGGAGCTCTCCTATCTGGACGAGCAGTCCCAGTACGATTTGCTGAACTCCATGGAGCGGAACGACTGCACGCCGTCCTACTCCCAGGCCGTGCGGCTGCACCGGGCGGCCAACGCCGGCACCCTGAACCGCTGGCTCATCGAGACCACTCTGGAGGAGCCGAAGCCCAACCAGAAGGACC
>JAFSLL010000252.1 GCA_017448455.1 Oscillospiraceae bacterium
AGAGCGGTGACCGGTGCCAACTCCAGAGCGCTGAAATCCCTGAGCGACATGCTCAAGGGCAAGCAGGGACGTTTCCGTCAGAACCTGCTCGGCAAGCGTGTTGACTATTCCGGCCGAAGCGTTATCTTTGTCGGACCCGATCTGAAGATTTATCAGTGCGGTGTTCCGAAGGAAATGGCGATCGAGCTCTTCCGCCCCTTCGTTATGAAGAAGCTCGTGGAAGACGGCGTTGCCAACAACATCAAGTCCGCCAAGAAAATGGTCGACAAGCAGAAGACAGAGGTCTGGGACGCCCTGGAGTATGTCATCAAGGAGCATCCGGTACTGCTGAACCGCGCTCCGACGCTTCACCGTCTCGGCATTCAGGCGTTTGAGCCGATTCTGGTGGAAGGCCGCGCGCTCCGTCTGCACCCGCTGGTCTGCACCGCCTACAACGCGGACTTCGACGGCGACCAGATGGCCATCCATGTTCCGCTGTCTGCCGAAGCTCAGGCGGAAGCGCGCATTCTGATGCTCTCTGCCAACAACCTTCTCCGTCCGCAGGACGGCCATCCGGTCACGGTGCCGACGCAGGACATGATCCTCGGCTCCTACTACCTGACGATGGTCCGCATCGGCAGCGCCGAAAAGGGCGCGGAAATGATGCGTGTGGACAACCCGGGCGACACCGGCCTGGAAGCCGGCGCGGTGGTCGACGGCGACGAGATTTACAGCCGCAATCAGCAGATGAAGGCGGAAGGCAAAGCGCAGGCTACCTATATTCCGCGTCTCATCTACCGGGATGCCAACGAAGCCATTATGGCTTATCACGAAGGGGATGTCGGTCTCCATGCGCCGATTCGTCTGCGGGTCACCAAGACCGTGGACGGTCAGGAAGTGAAGAAGATCATCACCACAACCGTCGGACGGATCATCTTCAACGAGGCTATCCCGCAGGATCTGGGCTATGTGGACCGCAGCGATCCGGAGCATGCTTTCGATTACGAAATCAGCTTCCAGGTCGGCAAGAAGCAGCTCGGCGATATCATCGACCGCTGCATCCAGAAGTACGGCTTCACCATTTCCGCCGAAGTGCTCGACAGCATCAAGGCCATGGGCTATAAGTATTCCACCAAGGGCGCCATTACCATTTCCGTTGCGGATATGACCGTCCCGAGTGAGAAGAACCGCCTGATCTCCGAGACCGAGCATGAAGTAATCAATATTGAGCGCCAGTACAAGCGTGGTTTCATTACGGAGGATGAGCGCTATCGTCTCGTCGTATCCGAGTGGGAAGAGACCACCAAGAAGGTGACCAACGCGCTGCAGGGAACGCTGGATGAGTATAACCCCATCTACATGATGGCAAACTCCGGCGCCCGTGGTTCCATGAACCAGATCCGTCAGCTGGCAGGTATGCGCGGCCTGATGGCCAATACCTCCGGTAAGACGATCGAAATCCCGATCAAGTCCAACTTCCGTGAAGGCCTTTCCGTTCTGGAGTATTTCATTTCCACCAGAGGCGCCCGAAAGGGAATGGCGGACACCGCGCTTCGTACCGCCGACTCCGGTTACCTGACCCGCCGTATGGTCGATGTCTGCCAGGATGTCATCATCCGTGAAGAAGACTGCGGCACGACGGAAGGTGTCTGGGCACAGGCGGAGTATGACCGCGGCCAGCTGGTGAAGGATTTTGCCACGGCCATCCACGGTCGCTTCCCGGCGCAGCCCATCACCGATCCGCAGACCGGAGAGATCCTGTTTGGGACGGATCATATGCTGATGCCGCAGGATGCGGAGATGCTCGAGAAGCGCGGCATTCACAAAGCGTATATCCGCAGTGTGATGACCTGCGAGGCAAAGACCGGCGTGTGCGCGAAGTGCTACGGTATCAACCTGGCGCTCGGTCAGCCGGTGAACATGGGCGAAGCGGTCGGCGTAATCGCCGCGCAGTCCATCGGCGAACCCGGTACCCAGCTGACCATGCGTACCTTCCATACCGGCGGTGTTGCCGGTGACGACATTACCCAGGGTCTTCCCCGTGTCGAAGAACTCTTCGAAGCGCGCAAGCCCAAGAAGATGGCGGTTCTGGCCGAGATTTCCGGCACGGTCTCCATTGAAGAGGCCAAGAAGGGCGTTATGTATTCCCTGACCGTCACCAATGAGGCAGAGGGAGATACAAAGGTTTACCTCGTTCCGCACAGTGCCGGCATCCAGGTGCACAACGGCGACCACGTGGACCGCGGCCAGCCGCTCACCGCCGGTGCGCTGAACCCGCACGACGTCCTTCGGATCCGCGGCATCAACGACGATGAGTTCGGACGTCAGGGTGTCCGCAGCTATATCACCAGCGAGGTTCAGAAGGTGTACCGTCAGCAGGGCGTTGACATCAACGACAAGCACATTGAGGTCATTGTCCGCCAGATGATGCGCAAAGTCCGGGTCGAAGACGCGGGCAGCACGGAACTCCTCAGCGGCGCGACGGTTGACATTGCACAGGTGAAGGCTGCCAACCGTGAGATTGAGCGTCGTATCGCTGCCGGTGAAGAAGGCCTGAACCCCGCCACCTATACCCAGCTTCTCATGGGTATCACAAAGGCTTCCCTGGCGACAGACAGCTTCCTGTCCGCGGCGTCCTTCCAGGAGACCACGCGTGTCCTTACCGACGCGGCGATCAAGGGCAAGGTGGACCGCCTTGTCGGCCTGAAGGAGAATGTCATCATCGGCAAGCTCATCCCGGCCGGTTCCGGTCTGGCAGTCTATCGTGACTTTGAGGAAAAGACCGACGAGACCATCGCTTCCGAAGTGGAAGAGTACGTTGATCTCTCCAAACTGGTCACCAAGACCAACGCACTGTAATCATAAAGAAACAGACGCCGTTCATCGGCGTCTGTTTTTGCAGGGAGGAAGAATGTCATGTCCATACTGTCCACTGTTATCCGGTTTGCGGCGCCTTTGCCGAAGATAACGGAGGCGGAGCGTTTCCTGTTCATCGGACCCCATCCGGATGATATCGAGATCGGCGCCGGCGCGACGGCAGCGCGTCTTGCGGCGGAAGGAAAGCAGGTCTGTTTCCTGAGCTGCATCGACGGGCGTTACGGCACCGATGAGCTCGGCGAAAACCTCTCCCCGGAAACACTTGCCCAGCGGCGAAGGGAAGAAGCCGTCGCTTCTGCCCGGCTTCTGGGCGTGACGGATGTCCGTTTTCTCTCCCTCTGCGACGGCGGGTTTTATCCGCGGGAAGAACTGCTGCGCGGCATTGCCGGCGTGATCGGCGATTTTCAGCCTGAGCTTATCTTTGCCCCGGATCCCGATGTCGACAGCGAATGCCATCCCGACCACCGCAATGTCGGAGAGGCTGCCAGGGAGCTTGCGCTCTTTGCGGAGAATCCGGGGATTATGGCGCGTTACGGCACGAAGCCCGCGCCGGTTCGTGCTCTCGCCCTCTACATGACCGCCGCGGCGAATCAGTTTGTGGATACCGGCGGATTCCTGAACAGACAGCTCTCCGCAGTTTTTGACTGTCACAAAACGCAGTTTCCGGATGGCTGTGACAGCGCGAAAGCAATCCGACTCTATCTTCGCCTGCGCGCGGCCGACTTCGGACTCCGCAGCTTTCACCGCACGGCGGAAGGCTTCCGCGTACTGGGCAAAACCCAGATGCACTGCCTTCCCGAGGCCGGAACCCGCCGGTAATACGACAGCGGGAAACAGGGCATTCTGTGGCAAATGCCAAAAAATGCAGACGGAAGGCATGCTTTTTAACAGTTTGTTTATCTTCCGTTTGCATTTTCGGCTATAATATTGCTTCAGTTTTTTGATGAAATGGGAGGGGGCAGATTCCGCCGATGGATGACAGGAAGACATCGTGGATTTATAAAATCATCCGCTGGCTGGTCTGGATCTTCTCTCCGAAGTATCAGATCATCGGTCTGGAGAATCTGCCGGAAGAGCCCTGCGTGATTGTTGGAAACCACAGTCAGATGTTTGGCCCGATTGCCGGAGAGCTGCATACCCCGGGGAAGCACTATGTCTGGTGTTCGGGCGAGATGATGCACTGGAAAGAAGTGCATGACTATGCGTATCGGGATTTCTGGTCCCAAAAGCCAAAAGCGGTGAGATGGTTCTTCAAGATCCTCAGCTATCTGATTACGCCGCTTTCGGTCTGCGTGTTCAACAACGCCCATACCATTGCCGTCTATCACGATACGCGGCTTATTACGACTTTTCGAGAGTCAATTGAAAAGCTGAAGGAAGGCTGCCGACTGGTCATCTTCCCGGAACACTATGATGAGCACAACAACATCGTTCATGACTTCCAGGACAAGTTTATCGATGTGGCGAGGTTCTATTATAAGAAAACCGGAAAAGAGCTCAGCTTTGTTCCGATGTATCTGTGTCCTCAGCTGAAGACCATGACCTATGGAAAACCGGTTCGCTTTCATGCGGACGCTCCGATCCGGGAGGAACGCGAGCGCATCTGTAACGCGCTGATGGATGAGATCACCGACATCGCGACGGCGCTCCCTCTTCATACGGTTGTTCCGTATCCCAATATTCCCAAACGGCTTTATCCGAAAAACATTCCTCTTGAGGTTTATTCCCATGAAAAAGAAACCGGTTGACTACAGCGGATTTTCCCTTCGCAAGATAACGGATCCCCGTTTTTCCCATCTTCTGCTTCTGCTTGGCTGGGTTGGCTATTTCCTGCTTTACTATCTGACGGAAAACTTCATTCCCGCGGAGAACTGCCATCCCATTCACTGCGTGCTTGACGATCTGATCCCTTTTAATGAGTATTTCCTGTTCTTCTACTGCGGATGGTATGTTCTGGTATTCGGCTCTCTTGCCTATACGCTGTTTTTCGATGTAGAGAACTTCAAGCGGATCCAGATCTATATTATCATTACGCAGGTCGTCGCAATGGCGATTTACATTATCTGGCCGAGCCGACAGGACCTTCGGCCGGAAGTCTTTGAGCGGGACAATATCCTGACTGCACTGATGGCATTCATCTATTCCTTTGATACGCCGACAGGCGTCTGCCCGTCTCTTCACGTAGCCTATTCCCTGGGAATTCTGTCTACGGCGCTGAAGGATCCCGATATCAAGGCGGGATGGAAAGCGCTCCTGACGGTGTTTGTAGTGATGATCTGTATTTCTGTCTGTTTTGTCAAACAGCATTCCGCGGTGGATATCGCTGCCGCGCTTCCGGTATGTCTTCTCGCGGAGTGTCTCGTCTTTGGAAAACGGTACTGGAAGCCACGTCTGCAGCTGGCACACAATCCGACATAATGGAAAAGCCTGAACCGGTATCAAAACGGGGCGGGCTTTTCAGTTTTTTGAACTATTTTTCAGCTTTTTTGGTATGGGGATGCTTAATGCATTCTTGTTATTTCCCGGTATTCCCTGTATACTGAAGCCACAAAGGTGCAGAGGAGGTGCGCAGATGGCAGATAAAGTCAGTACGAACACCCTGATGCGGCGGCTTGTCAAGGCAGACAGCCTGGATGCATTCCTGCAGAAGAACGAAGATCAGCTGAAGCCGGTTGACTTCTGTGACATGCTGCAGGACCTGTGCAGGGAACGCGCCCTCGTTCCGGAACGAGTGATCCTGAAGGCCCAGATTGACCGTACCTACGGGCATCAGCTGTTTAACGGCACCCGGCGCCCTTCGCGGGATAAGGTGCTTCAGCTGGCATTCGGTATGGAGCTGGGGATCGAGGAAACACAGTGCCTGCTTCGCGCGGCGGACAGGAGTCCGCTGTATCCGCGGCTGAAGCGGGACGCCGTGGTCCTGTTCTGCCTGTCGAATCATTATTCCATGGAAGACACACAGGAACAGCTGGCCAGCCACGGCCTGACACAGCTCGGAGGAATTCCGAAGGATGGAGAATAAGGAAAAGGCGCATGATCCGTCTGGCCCGGATGAGAGTGCGCTGCCGAAGGACCTGACAGAACGGTACGAAATTCTGGAATGCTTCTCCGTTCAGGAGAAAGCGAATACGCTTCTGGCACTTGACCGCACAACCGGAGCGCGCTGTGTGGTCAAGTGTTATGATATCGGAACCCCTTTCTTTGAGTATACGGAACCCGAGGCGCTGAAGAAGCAGCTCCCCGTCATCATGCCGCAGTTTGTCGCCGAATTCCGGTCTGAGGAAATGCGCTGCATCATGCGTGACTATATTCCCGGCGAAACCCTTGCGGTGCAGGCAAAGCAGCACCCCTATTCGGCGCCCGAAATAATCCTGCTCGGTGTGGAACTGTGCGCGCAGCTGATTGCGCTGCATTCGCTGAGGCCCCCGATTATTCACCGTGATATCAAGCCTGAGAATGTGGTGATCCGCCCGGACGGCAAAGCGGTGCTGATCGATTTCGGCATCTCCCAGGCGTATCGGAAGGGGAGTTCCGATCAACTCGTCTATGGAACACAGGGCTTCGCTCCGCCGGAACAGTACGGGTTCTCCGGAACGGACGCGCGCTCGGATATCTATTCCCTCGGTATTCTGCTTTACTGGCTTCTGGAAGGCAAAGCGGAAGCGCCGGCCAGTGCGGTCACACCGCTGGAAAAAGTACTTGTCCGCTGTACGGCGTCAGATCCGGCATGCCGTTACAACACGGCACAGCAGGTGAAAAGAGCACTTCTGCGTGCAGGCTGTCGGATGCGCAGGCGGTACCGTGTGCATGAGCGGCTTCGTTCCATCTTCGACCGGGAAGGCAGAAAACGAAACAGACGTTCCCTGCAGAAGACGGAGAAACCAAAAAGATAAACAGCACAACCCGGACCTGACCGATTTTTTCGGTCAGGTTGTTTTTTCAGGACTTGAGAAACCGAGGCGGAATGCGTATAATATGTTTCCGTAAGATTTTGACAGAGCAGGGAAGTACGGAGTCGGTGAAAAGCGGTTTGACAGAGAGGAGGAATAAAGATGGCGGAGACACCATCCATGGACCGGTGGCTGAAGGAAGCGAAAACGGATCCGCTGGCGCAGCAGTGTGGCATGTATCTGGCCCACAACGGCGTGGTACGGGAGACGGCGAAGGCAAAGGTCAGGAGAGGGGATGAGAATGCCCGGGCGGTAGCCGGAATGCGCTTCTCGGCGGATATGGAGAAAGTGCAGGCGGCGATCGAAGAGACAAAGGCAATGGACGGCATCTATTATGTCCGGGTCTGGCTGAACAGCGGCGTACTGCAGCTGGGCGATGACATTATGCTTGTGCTGATCGGCGGAGATATTCGCCCGCATGTCGTGGACGCGCTGCAGGCGCTTGTCGGCAAAATCAAAAACGAGTGCGTTGTGGAAGAAGAGCTGTATCAGGGATGACAGACGAGACCGGGGATCGGGGTTCCGAACTCCGGTCTTCCGTACAATGCCAATAAAAGCTCTGCCGACTATTCACACACTTGTTATTGAAAGTTCCAGGGAAAGAGCGTATAATAAAACAGTTAAACCATACCCTGTCGGAGTGTCTTCAGCATGCAGGAAAACATTGTCATCCGAGGCGCCAGAGAAAACAATCTGAAGAATATTGATGTGGAGATTCCGCGTGACAGGCTGACTGTTGTAACCGGCCTGTCCGGCAGCGGCAAATCCAGCCTGGCTTTCGATACTGTCTATGCCGAAGGGCAGCGGCGGTATGTGGAGAGCCTGAGTTCCTATGCTCGGATGTTCCTCGGGCAGATGGATAAACCGGATGTGGATTCCATAGACGGGCTTTCCCCGGCGATTTCCATCGACCAGAAGACAACATCGAAGAATCCCCGGTCTACGGTAGGGACTGTGACGGAGATTTATGACTATCTGCGCCTGCTCTACGCGAGGATCGGGATTCCGCACTGCCCGAACTGCGGGCGCGAGATCCGGCAGCAGACCGTTGACCAGATGGTTGACCGCATTCTGCAGCTGCCGGAGGGGACGAGGCTCTCTCTTCTGGCGCCGGTGATCCGCGGGAAAAAGGGTGAGCACCGCAAAGTGCTGGAAGACGCAAAGCGTTCCGGGTATGTGCGTGCCCGCGTTGACGGACTGGTTTATGATCTTGCGGAGGAGATTCCGCTCGAAAAAAACAAAAAGCACACCATCGAAGTGGTGGTAGACCGTATCGCGGTGAAGGAAAGCATCCGCCGCCGGCTGACGGATTCCGCGGAGACCGCGCTCGGTCTCTCGGGCGGTCTGCTGCTTGCCGCGCCTGCCGACGGGGGAGAGGAGATCAGTTTCTCCCAGAATTATGCGTGCCCGGACTGCGGGATATCCCTGGAGGAGATCACGCCGCGCCTTTTTTCCTTCAACAATCCGCACGGCGCCTGCCCGACCTGTTCCGGACTCGGAATCCGGATGCTGCTGGATCCGAACCTGATCATGCCGAACAAAAAGCTCAGCATCGAACAGGGGGGACTGAATGCCAGCGGCTGGGGAAACGTGAAGGCGGACAGCATTTCCCGCATGTATTTTGACGCTCTTGCCAAGCGCTATCATTTTAAGCTCAGTGAGCCGATTGAGAACATCTCCCCCGAGGGCATCAACGCGATCCTCTACGGGACGAAAGGGGAACCGCTTCAGCTCCGCTATGAGAAGGCAGACGGTTACGGGGTGATCAAGCGGGAGTTTGAAGGGATCATTCCGAACCTGGAACGTCGCTATCATGAGACGCAGAGTCCCGGTATGCGGGCGGAGATTGAGTCCTGCATGTCTGAGACGCCCTGCCCGGACTGCGGAGGACAGCGGCTGAAGAAGACGGCGCTCGCGGTCACGGTCGGGGAGAGAAATATCGCCGAGCTCTGCAGCCTCTCTGTACAGCGGGCTTCGGACTATCTGGACAGCCTGAAACTGACACCGCGCGAGACTCTGATCGCGGCGCAGATTATCAAGGAGATTCGCAGCAGGCTTGACTTCCTGAACAGTGTCGGACTCGGCTATCTGACGCTTTCCCGTACTGCCGGAACGCTCTCCGGCGGCGAGAGTCAGCGTATCCGCCTTGCGACGCAGATCGGATCCAGCCTGATGGGCGTCCTGTATATCCTGGATGAGCCGAGCATCGGGCTGCACCAGCGGGACAACGCGAAGCTCCTGAAGACCCTTTACCGGCTGCGCGATCTTGGAAATACGCTGGTTGTAGTCGAGCATGACGAGGAAACCATGCGTGCGGCAGACCATATTATCGATATTGGCCCCGGGGCGGGAATCAACGGCGGTAGAGTCGTCTGTACCGGCAAGGTGGAAGATCTCTGCGCCTGCCCGGAGTCGATTACCGGTCAGTATCTGAGCGGCAGAAAGCGGATTCCCGTGCCGACGGCAAGACGCGGCGGAACCGGCAGGGAGCTTGTGATTTACGGCGCTGCCGAACATAACCTGAAAAGCATTGATGTCCGTTTCCCGCTGGGCGAGCTGATCTGTGTCACCGGCGTATCCGGCAGCGGCAAGTCTTCTCTCATTCAGGAGATCCTCTACAAAACGCTGGCTTCGGAAAAAAACCGGGCGAAGACACGTCCGGGCCGGTACGATCATATCGACGGTCTGGAGTATGTGGATAAGGTGATCGCGCTGGATCAGAGCCCGATCGGACGTACGCCGCGTTCAAATCCGGCGACCTATACCGGGGTGTTTGACGAGATTCGAGCCTTGTTTGCCTCGACCCAGGACGCGAGGATGCGGGGCTTCAACCAGGGCAGATTCTCTTTTAATACCAAGGGCGGACGCTGTGAAGCGTGCTCCGGAGATGGCCTTGTCCGGATTGAAATGCATTTTCTGCCGGACGTCTATGTTCCCTGCGAAGTGTGCGGGGGAAAACGCTATAACCGGGAGACGCTGGAGGTCCGATATAAAGGAAAGAACATAGCCGAAGTTCTGGATATGACCGTGGAAGAGGCATGCAGCTTTTTCGTGAATCAGGAGAAAATCCACGAGAAATTGCAGACCCTGTTTGATGTCGGTCTCGGCTATATTAAGCTTGGCCAGTCCAGCACCACGCTTTCGGGCGGAGAAGCGCAGCGGGTCAAACTGGCTACGGAGCTGTCCAGACGGGCAACTGGACGGACGGTGTACATTCTTGACGAGCCGACAACCGGCCTGCATGTGGCAGATGTGCATCGTCTGACGGATATTCTGTCCCGCCTGACGGATGCAGGGAATACAGTTATTGTGATTGAACACAATCTTGATGTGATCAAGGTTGCAGACTATATCATCGATCTCGGGCCGGAAGGCGGAGAAGAAGGCGGAGAGCTGGTCTTCTGCGGCACGCCAGAGGACTGCGCGAAATGTGAAGCGAGTTTTACCGGTCAGTATCTGAAAACGGTGTTGCCTGAGGCAGATGCGGATGAAGATGTGCCGATGTGACGGATGGAAACAGGAGCGAGTGCGTGGATTCTGAAGGAATTGAGGTTCTGAGCTGTACGGTCAGATCCGTTGTTTACAGCAACGAGGTGACCGGGTACGCAGTTCTGAGTGTCTCGGACACAGACGGTGTCGAACAGAAACTGACAGGCAGGCTCCCCTTTCCCTGGGCAGGGGAGACCATTACCGCGTATGGGAGATGGCTGACACATCCCAATTACGGACGGCAGTTCGCCGCCGATGAAGCGGAACGCGGAGTGCCGGATGACGAGAATTCTGTTTTCGCCTACCTCGCCTCCGGCGCGGTGAAAGGGATTGGCCCTGTCCTGGCGGGGCAGATTGTACAGAAGTTCGGGAAAAAAGCTCTCCGGATTCTGGAGAAAGAGCCGGAGCATCTTGCGGAAATCCGCGGCATCAGCCCGGGAAAGGCGGCAAAGCTGTCCGAGGAATACCGGCGCCGCAACAGTATGAAGAAGCTGGTGATGCTCCTTTCCGCAAACGGCATTGCGCCGGAATATGCGATTCGCTTTTACCGGTTTTTCGGAGATGAGTCGGAAGAGATCGTTCAGCAGAATCCTTTTCTGCTGACCATAGACGGAATCGGAGCCTCTTTTGCCGACGCGGACCGTCTTGCGACAGAGCTGGGGATCTCAGAATCCAGCCCGTACAGAATCCGGGCAGGAATCCGGTTTGTCCTTCAGCACAATGAACGCAACGGGCACTGTTTTATCCCCTACGGCAAGCTTCTTCCTGCCGTGTCGGAGCAGCTCGGTCTGAAAGCGGATGATGTGGATGCCGTGATGCAGGAGATGACGGAACAGGGGGATCTGATCCGCGAACAGATTGCCGGACAGGACGCCTGCTATCTTCCGGAAATGTACAGGGCGGAAACGGAAACGGCGCAGGCGATTGCCAATCTGGTTCAGAAGCTTCCGCAGCCTTCCCTGAACCTGGAACGCCTGATTGAGGAATGTGAAGCAGAACAGGGTTTTTCCTATGCGAAGCAGCAGAAAGAGATCCTCCGTGCGGCGGTCGGCAATCGTATCATCGCGGTGACCGGAGGCCCCGGTACAGGAAAGACGACCTCCCTGAAAGGCATCCTGAAACTCTATGACCGAATGGGTCTGAAGACGCTGCTGGCAGCGCCGACCGGCCGTGCCGCCAAACGCATGGCGGAGCTGACCGGTGTGGAGGCGGCAACGATTCATCGTCTGCTTGGGGCAAAACTGGCAGACGAGAATATGAGTCTCGTATTTACCAAAAACCGCAATGACAGGCTCAGCTGTGATGCGCTGATCGTGGATGAGTGTTCCATGGTCGACATCCGTCTGATGCACGCGCTGCTGGAAGCGCTTCCGGCTTCCGCGAGACTGGTTCTGGTCGGAGACGCGGCACAGCTGCCCGCGGTCGGTCCGGGAGATGTGTTCTCTGCCATTCTGCGGAGTGAAGCGGTGCCTGCGGTAAGACTGAATGAGATTTTCCGTCAGCAGGACGGAAGCCGCATTGTCCGCAACGCGCATATGATCAACGCCGGAGAACAGCCTGACTTTGCGGAAAACGCAGGTGACTTTTTTCGTCTTCAGCGGATGCAGGCATCCACGACTGCGGAGACGGTGGTGGAGCTCTGCAGCCGTCGCCTCCCGGAGAGAATGAAGATTCCGGTACAGGACATTCAGGTTCTTTCCCCTACCAGAAAAGGCGAATGCGGTACGGTTGCGCTGAACAGGCAGCTTCAGGCTGCCCTGAATCCTCCCGCCCCCACGAAAAGGGAGCGCATGGTTGGGGACGCGGTCTTCCGGGAGGGGGACCGTCTGATTCAGACCCGCAATGACTACAATGTCCTCTGGGAGAGTGCCGATGGCGGAAGCGGGCTTGGGATCTTCAACGGGGATATCGGTACGCTGCGGGAGATCGACCCGGAAGAGCAGCGCATCAGCGTGGACTTTGACGGACGGCTTGCCAGGTATGACTTTGATATGCTGGGTGATCTGGAGCACGCGTGGGCGCTGACGGTACATAAGGCGCAGGGATGTGAGTATCCCGCGGTCATACTGGTTCTTTCGGACGCGTCAAGACGTCTGCTGACGCGGACGGTCCTTTACACGGCGGTGACCCGCGCGAAGGATCTCCTGATCCTGGTGGGAAATGAAAACATTGCCCGCACCATGATCGATAACGTGACACCGACCAGACGGTATAACGCGCTTCGAATCCGGATCCGGGAGGCCTGCGGAAAGTGAGCGTCATGACGGATTGGCTGCTGGACCTGCTTTATCCGCCCAAGTGCGTCATCTGCAGGCGCGTGATGGATAACGGCAGTCTCCTTTGCCCCGACTGCGGGGCAAAGCTTCCCCGGGTGGAAACGGATCGGCAGAAGCAGAGTTTGCCGCCGCTGAACGCATGTATCTCTCCTCTGTATTATACCGGGCCGTTCCGGGAAGCTTTTCTGCGCTATAAGTTTCGCGGTCTGACGGTCTACAGCCGCGTTTTCGGCGAGCTGATGGCGGACAGCCTGCGCAGTCATATGCCGGAGAACCTGGATGTCATTACCTGGGCACCGCTCAGCAGAAGCAGAAAGCGCAGCCGCGGCTATGACCAGGCGGAGCTTCTGGCGGCGGAAGTTGCGAAACGAACGGGTCAAAAGCTGGAGCGGCTGCTGGTCAAGACCAAAAACAACCCCGCCCAGTCCGGTCAGCAGTCCCGCGAAGCGCGTGAGCAGAACGTGCAGGGGGTGTACCGGCAGGCAAGAAACCTGCAGGGAGAACACATTCTGCTGGTGGATGATATTGTAACAACCGGTGCGACGCTGCGTTCTGCCGCCTCGGTGCTGCTTGAGGCGGGAGCCTCGGAAGTGACTGCCCTGACGCTTGCCCGGGCGGATCAATGATCAGGAAAACAACACTTTGCGAACGGAGTTTTGAATATGCAGATTTTCGAGAAAGACATCGCGATCGATATGGGGACTTCCTCTACCCTCCTTTTTGAGGCGGGCAAAGGAATTGTCGCCCGGGAGCCGACAGTTGTCGCGGTAGACCGGTTCAGCGGGAAAATACTGAAAGTCGGTCAGGACGCGCAGAAGATGCTCGGCAGAACCCCTGCCAACATTGTCGCCATCCATCCGATCAGCGCGGGCGTTATCTCCGACTATGAGATGGCGGCGCAGATGCAGCGGGAGCTGGTGGGACGCATCACTTCCGTAAGCCTCTTCAAGCCCTGTGTCCTCTGCTGTGTGCCGAGCAACATCACCGGTGTTGAAGAGCGGGCTGTGATCGACGCCGCGATTGAGGCGGGCGCCCGCAAGGTCTACCTGCTGGAGACCGGTGTCGCCACGGCGCTCGGCGCGGGTGTTGACATCAGCAAGGCGGACGGACATATGGTGGTGGATATCGGCGGCGGTACAACGGACATTGCCATGATCTCCGCAGGCGGCGTTGTGGAGTGCGAGTCGATCAAGACAGCCGGTGGGAGTTTTGACGAGGCAATCGTCAAGTATGTCCGCAAGAAGCATAATCTGCTGATCGGTCTGTCCGCGGCGGAGGAGCTGAAGAAGAATATCGGCTGTGTCATGCAGCGCCCGGATATGGGGCTGGAAGAGGTCAAAGGCCGTAACCTTGCGAACGGTTTGCCGAAGACGGTTAATATCAGCTCCAACGAACTGATTGAGGCGTTTGTTGAGCCGATGAACGATATTCTGGAAGCGCTCCATGCGGTTCTCGAACGTACGCCTCCTCAGCTTGTCGGAGACCTGGATCAGAACGGAATCATCATCTCCGGCGGCGGAAGCCTGCTTTACGGTATGGATCGTCTGATCGAACGCAGCACCGGCATTCGGACACTCCCGGTCGATGACCCGATTTCCTGCGCGACCTACGGCGCGGGAAAAATGCTCAAGCACCTGGATGAAATGAAAGACGGAATGATGAACTTCTATCGCATGCGGCAGCTGAAGTGAGGGATGGAACATGGATCTAGTGGCATTATATAAGCGTTATCGTCCGGAAGACAAGCCGCTCAGCTGCGGTGCGGTGATTGTAGCCGCAGGCAGCGCGTCCCGAATGGGCTTTGACAAACTGACCGTGATGCTCGGCGGACAGCCGGTACTGGTTCGTGCCATCAACGCTTTTGAAAAATCGCCGCTCATCGAAGAGATTGTGGTTGTCACCCGGGAGGACCGTCTGGAGGAAATTGCGGATCTGTGCCGTCAGTATAATCTGGATAAGGTTTCCGGGGTGGTAATCGGAGGGAAGACCCGTACGGAATCCGCTTTGGCCGGTGTGATGGCACTGAAAAAGGACAGCCGCCTGATTGCCATTCACGACGGCGCGCGTCCGTTTGTCTCGCAGGAACTCATTGCGCGCACGATTCAGCGCGCGAGCATTCAGTATGCGGCAGTCCCGGTTCTCAAGAGCGTGGACACGCTGCGGATGGTCGATAAAAACGGCACACTCACCGAAACCTGCGACCGCGAGCATGTGGTTCGGGTCCAGACGCCGCAGATCTTCCTGTCCGAATTGATCAAGGGCGCGCTGACTGACGCCGTCAGGCGGGAGATGACCTTTACGGATGACGCGACCGCAGTGGAACGCATGGGCGCTGCCATTCAGACCGTGGAAGGGGAAGAAGAGAACCTGAAGCTGACCACGCCGCAGGATCTGGTTATAGCGCAGGGAATCCTGGCGCGCAGAAAGGAAGCCAGAGCATGAGAATCGGACACGGCTATGACGTCCATCGCCTTGTCGAAGGCAGAAAACTGATCCTCGGAGGCGTGGAAATTCCCTATGAAAAAGGCCTTTTAGGTCATTCTGATGCGGATGTGCTGACCCATGCACTGATGGATGCCCTGCTCGGTGCGGCCGCACTGGGTGATATCGGGCAGCATTTTCCGGACAGTGATGACCGCTATCTCGGAGCGGACAGCCTTATTCTGCTGAAAACCGTCTGCCGCCTGCTGTCCGCCAAAGGATACCGTGTGGAGAACGCGGATGTTACGGTGATCGCGCAGCGTCCGAAACTGGCCCCTTATATCCCGGAGATGCGCCGGCGCCTCGCTGAGGCGATGGGAGTCGGGGAAGATGCTGTCAATGTGAAAGCGACAACAGAGGAAAAACTCGGTTTCACCGGGGAAGGTGCCGGGATCGCGGCGCACGCGGTCGCGCTTCTTTCCTGAACGGATGGAACGGAAACAGGAGAAATAAGATGGATATTGCGGGAATCAGAAAATTGAACGACTGGGTTCAGGCAAGTGATAATATCGTCTTTTTCGGCGGAGCCGGTGTCAGCACCGAGAGCGGGATTCCCGACTTCCGCAGCGTGGACGGACTCTACCATCAGCAGTGGAAGTATCCTCCGGAGGAGATTCTCAGCCACAGCTTCTTTGAGCGGGATCCGGCGGAATACTACCGCTTTCACCGGGAGAAGCTTGTGATTGACGGCGTTGAGCCGAACCGTGCGCATCGGAAGCTCGCGGAACTGGAGGAAAAGGGAAAGCTGCGCGCGGTGATCACGCAGAATATTGACGGTCTGCACCAGGCTGCCGGCAGCAAAAAGGTGCTGGAGCTGCACGGAAGCATTCTGCGCGCCTATTGCTCCCGCTGCCGCAGGCCGTATTCGCAGGAAGTGATCAACCACGGGGAAGGCGTGCCCCGCTGCAGCTGCGGCGGCGTGATTCGCCCGGATATCGTTCTCTACGAGGAACCGCTGGATCAGGATATTATGGAGGAAGCCGTTCGGTATATCCGCAACGCAGAGATTCTGATCATCGGCGGAACCAGCCTGAATGTCTACCCGGCAGCAGGTCTGATCCGCTATTACCGCGGGCAGAAGCTCGTTCTGGTAAACCTCAGTGAGACCCCATATGACTCCTATGCCGATCTGGTGATTCATGAAAAGATAGGGGAGGTTTTTTCCCGTATTGCTGTCTGACAGCATACAACAAATCCCACAGTGGCCGGAGGTGAGACCATGGCCAACGACAATGAGAATATTGACCGGATCTTTAAGATCCATGAAGATGCCCAGGAAAACTCACGCAAGATAAAGGAAATCCATATTCCGACCGGACGGATTTCCGCGGAGGAGCGGGAATGGGCCGATTCCAAAGCGGCGGAAGAAGACGAGACGCCGCAGACACGCTACCATCCGATTCAGCGGATGGAAAACAATCGCTCCGGCTGTCTGGGCGGACTGATGTATGCGGTGTTCATCCTGTGTATCAGCGTTGTTTTAGCGGTGTTTGCCTGGATCGCCGCCAGCGACGCGCTGGCGCTGAATAAAGAAGAATTTACGGCTACAGTAGTTCTGCCGAAGACGATCTTTCGAAATGAACTGGAAGATGTTGTGGACGAAGAGGGGAATGTAACGGGCCAGAAAACGGTCGCGCATGCGGACATCTCTTATGTGAGCAATGTTTTGAAGCAGGCAGGTCTGATTGAAAATCGCTGGCTGTTCGAATTCTTCTGTAAGATTGCCCATGCCGATACCAAGGTGAAACCCGGAGAGTATGAACTCTCCTCAACCTATGACTACCGTGCGCTGATACAGAATATGCGGCCGAACGGCGGCGGTGCGGTCACGGTCAATGTCACCTTTGCGGAAGGCATGACCATGCAGCAGATGTTTGTGCTGCTGGAACGAAGCGGCGTCAGCAGCTATGAGGACCTCATGGAGGCAGCCGCCGGATACCATTTCAACTACAGCTTCCTGGGAGGCGAGCCGGAAGACGGGGATGAAGAGGGCGAGACCGATGCCGTCCGGCTGGAAGGCTATCTCTTCCCCGAGACATATAATTTCTATGTCAATATGCAGGCGTCAAGCGCGATCAACAAATTCCTGGAAGAGTTCAACAGCAAGCTGACGGAAGAGTTCAATGCCTCGCTGGAAAGCTCCGGCAGAACGCTGCAGGAGATCGTGACCGTAGCGTCCATGATCGAGAAGGAGGCTGCAGATGACGGGGAGCGTGCAGCTATTGCTTCGGTCATCTATAACCGGCTTGCGGCAGATATGCCCCTCGGTATTGATGCGACGATCCTCTATATCCATCCGGATCACGAGGGCGCGCCGACTGCCGAGATGCTGAAGGAAAAGAGCCCGTATAATACCCGCCTGCAGACGGGACTTCCGCCTACGCCGATCTGCAACCCCGGCCTTCCAAGCCTGGAAGCGGCCCTGCGTCCGAACAATACGGATTACTATTACTATGCCCTGGATACCGAGACAGGAAGACACCGCTTCTTTACGACAGCGGAGGAATTTAACGACTTTGTAGCGACACAGGATTACTGATTCATCCCGGCTTCCACGAGGAAGCAACAAGCGCGAATACTGGAGGAAAACATGAAAAAATATGGACTGAACGAACTGCGCGAGATGTTTCTCAGCTTTTTTGAGACGAAAGGACATCTGCGCCTTCCCAGCTTTTCCCTGATCCCGCAGAACGACGCGAGCCTTCTGCTCATCAATTCCGGCATGGCGCCGATGAAGCCCTGGTTTAAGGGCGAGCAGGAGCCGCCGCGGCACCGGGTCTGCACCTGCCAGAAGTGCATCCGTACCGGCGATATCGAGAACATCGGAAAAACAGCCAGACACGGAACCTTTTTTGAGATGCTGGGGAACTTCTCCGGTGGGGATTACTTCAAGAAGGACGCGATCGCCTGGAGATTGGAGTTCCTGACCTCTCCGGACTGGGTCGGTCTGGATCCGAACCGGCTGTATCCATCCGTCTACCTCGAAGACGATGAGGCTGCGGAAATCTGGGAGCATGACATCGGCATAGCCCCGGAGCGCATCTTCCGCTTTGGCAAGGAAGATAATTTCTGGGAGCACGGCGCCGGTCCCTGCGGCCCCTGTTCCGAGATCTACTATGACCGCGGAGAGAAATACGGCTGCGGGAAGCCGACCTGCACGGTGGGCTGCGACTGTGACCGCTATATCGAAGTCTGGAACAATGTTTTCAGCCAGTTTGACAACGACGGCAATAACAACTATACCGAGCTGAAGCAGAAGAACATCGATACCGGCATGGGACTGGAACGCCTCGCGGTGGTTTGCCAGGAAGTCGACTCGCTCTTTGACGTGGATACGGTCATGAATATCACCCACCGCGTGAGTGAGCTGACCGGTGCCTACTACGGCGAAAGCCATAAGAAGGACGTGTCCCTGCGCGTGATCACCGACCACATCCGGAGTGCGGTCTTCATGATCTCCGACGGGGTCCTGCCCTCCAACGAAGGACGGGGCTATGTGCTGCGCCGTCTGCTGCGTCGGGCTGCCCGCCACGGCAAGCTCCTCGGCGTCAATGATCCCTTCCTCCATGAGATCGTTGCGGTTGTCGTTCGCGAAAGCGGCGGCCAGTATCCGGAACTGATCGAGAAGCAGGTCTACATTACTTCAGTTATTCGCAGTGAGGAAGAGAAATTCGGCCGCACCATTGATGCCGGCCTGAAGATTTTCTCCGATCTGCTGGAAGAACACAAACGCAAGGGGGAGACGACCTTCTCCGGCGCGGACGCCTTCCGCCTCTATGACACCTACGGCTTCCCGCTGGATCTGACAGTGGAAATGTGCGAAGACGAAGGGATGAGCGTCGACGAAGCCGGCTTCCGCGGCCTGATGCAGGAGCAGCGGGAACGTGCCCGCGAAGCGCGCAAGGCGCTCGGTGACCTCGGCTGGTCCGGCATCAGCTTCGGGAAGGAGATCCCGGAGACGGAGTTTGTCGGCTATGAGCAGGACAGCTGTGAAGCGAAGATCCTTGCCATCGTAACCGGGGAGGAAGCCGCGGAGTTCGCGCCGGAAGGAAGCGAAGCGATACTCGTCCTTGACCGCAGCGTTCTTTACGCGGAAATGGGCGGCCAGCTCTGTGACACCGGCCGCATGGAAAAGGAAGGCTTTGTCTTCGAGGTACACGCTGTTCAGAAGAACAAAGGCGGCAAGTTTATGCACACCGGCGTGGTCCGCAGCGGAGTCGCTTCGGTCGGCGATACGGTAACGGTTGTCCGTGACCGCGACCGCAGAAGCGCACTCTGCCGCGCCCACAGCGCGACCCACCTGCTTCACCGTGCTCTGCGTGATGTGCTGGGCGAGCATGTCCATCAGGCGGGTTCTCTGGTCGACACCGATCTGCTCCGCTTTGACTTTACTCATTTCTCCGCACCGACCGCGGAGGAACTGGATGCCGTTCGTGCCGCTGTCAACCGGGCTATCCTGGAGGATTATCCCGTCGTGACAAAGGAAATGAGTCTTGAGGAAGCGAAGAAGACGCATGCGGCGGCTCTCTTCGGAGAGAAGTACGGCGACATTGTGCGTGTTGTAGACATGGGAGGCTACAGCCTTGAGCTGTGCGGCGGCACGCATGTAGCCAATACCGCCCGCATCGGCAGTTTTGTTCTTGTCTCGGAAGGCTCTGTTGCTTCCGGTGTCCGCAGAATCGAGGCGCTGACCGGTTTCCGGGCATTGGAATACTGCCGTGATCAGGAGAAGCTCCTTCAGGAGGCGGCAGCCCGCTTCAAGAGCATCCCGGCGGAACTTCCGAAAAAACTGGATCAGCAGGCGGCTGAACTGAAAGAAGCGCGCCGCAGCCTGCAGCAGCTCCGGGATCAGGCGTCTGCCCGCGGCGCGGACAGCGTTCTTGCCAAAGCGGAAACGGTAGGTCCCGTGAAGGTAATCGCAATGCGTGCGGAGGGAGATGCGAACGCGCTCCGTAAACAGGGTGACTCCCTTCGTGACAAGGAGCCGTCAGTGGTGGCGCTGCTCGCTGCGGTCAACGGGGAGAAAATGAGCTTCCTCTGCGTCTGCGGCAAGGACGCGGTCGCGGCAGGGGTCAAAGCGGGAGATCTGATCCGGAAAATCTCCGCGGTCGCCGGAGGAAAAGGCGGCGGCAAGCCGGACTCCGCCATGGGCGGCGGTACGGACCTGAGCAAACTGGACGACGCTCTGAACAGCCTTGTACCCTTTGTAAAGGAAATACTTCAATAAAGATAGAGGAGAAAACAAATGGATAACTGCCTGTTCTGCAAAATCATCGCCGGGGATATTCCCAGCACGAAAGTTTACGAAGACGAGAAGGTTTTTGCTTTCCGCGACATCAATCCCCAGGCGCCGGTTCATGTTCTGGTTGTTCCGAAGGAACATCTGGATTCCGCCAATGCGATTGACGAATCCAACCTTGACAGCGTTGCCGCATGCTTCGCGGCAATTCCGAAGATTGCTGCCGGAGAAGGCCTTGAAAACGGCTACCGCGTCATCAATAACTGCGGAGCTGCAGCCGGCCAGACGGTCATGCATCTGCACTTCCATCTGATTGGCGGGCGTGAGCTTTCCGAGAAAATCGTATAATCCCGTCAGTTCATCCTCGATCATCAACACATGGAGTCTGTGACACTTTTCTTATTGTTCTAACGCCGTACGATAAAAGATGAATACCTTCCCTTCTACGGCGCTTACAAATGCAATATCCGCACGGGATTCCGCCGGCCATTGCCGTCACAGCAGTCATGCGTTGCCGCATCGGGATCAGGGAGAGAAATGTGAAGAAACTGTTGATTCTTCTGGGCGTTTTCGGCGTGTCTCTGTCCGCGCCGTTTGTGCGGATTTCCACTGCGCCGGCCATGGTGCTTGTCGTATACAGAGTGACGATTGCGGCAGCCCTGCTCCTGCCGTATGCGCTGCTGCGGAATCGCGAAGAGCTCAGACGCATGAGTGGGAAAACGACGGTACTCTGTCTGACGAGCGGACTCTTTCTCGGGCTGCACTTCACATGCTATTTTGAGGCAATCCGTCACACCTCTATTGCATCTGCCGTCGCGTTGGTGGATACGGAAGTATTCTTTGTGGCGGTTATGATGTTTCTCCAGCTGAAAGAGAGAATTCCCGCGAGAGCATGGGGCGGAATCCTGCTCACATTCGTGGGGAGCCTGCTGATCGCAATGTCGGATGCGGGAGGCGGAGACAATATCCTGCTTGGCGATCTGATCGCTCTTACGGGTGCCGCCTGTATGGCGGTCTACACCATGATCGGCAAGGTCTGCCGCAGGGAGCTGACGACTACGGCCTACACCCTGCTGGTGTATGTCTCCGCAGCGTTGACGGTACTGGTCATCCTGCTTATAAGAGGGACGCCGCTGCTCGGCTATGAGCCGGTCAACTGGTTGGCTGCTCTGGGAATGGCGGTGTTCTGCACGCTGCTGGGACACAGCGTTTTCAGCTGGGGCCTCAAATATGAAAGCCCGGCCTTTATTTCCACGGTAAAACTGCTGGAGCCGGTGTTTGCCGGCCTGCTGGGCGTACTGCTGTTCAAGGAAATCCCGAAAACACAGGTGATTCTGGGGGGATGTACCATAATCCTCGGAGTCTACGTGTATTCCAGATTTTCAGAATCACGAGGGGATACTGCAGAGCAGGCTTCCGATTGAACAATCTCCGTTCGACGGATGTTCAGCAGCGATTCTCCGGGAAGATCTCGATTGTCCCTGTGCTGCGTAGGAGACGATCATCAGCAAAATTTCCTCTTCCGAGGCAAATAGATACAGCACACGATGAAGCCAGGCCGCACGCAAAACAACCTGGGTGCGCTATCCTTGGGCGCAAACCCGCAAACGATTGTGCATACCGGCAGAAACGAGCGCTCCCTCCGTATAATGATATGATTCTCCTGAAGTAGACAAGGGAAATAACCAAAGTCTACATCAGGAGGATTATTTATGAGCAGACGCAGACATACACCTGAATGGATGCAGGAGAGGGTCGAGGAATATCTTTCCGGTAAAGCATCAATAAAAG
>JAFSLL010000022.1 GCA_017448455.1 Oscillospiraceae bacterium
GCTGCAGCGCTTTTTGACTTTGAAACATCAATTCCTACAGCAAGCATTAGCATCCCTTCTTTCTATTTGGTGTAGGCTATCCAGCTCTTTCCAGGGTACGCACATATTCAATCGTGAAACGGAAGCTGTGTCCCAACTTGCTGAATCGAGCACTAAACGATGGAAGCTGGCTGACACATTTGTCTCCGGGCGTGGTGTCCCAATTCCAGATTACGTCAGGCCGATGCCTCCATCTTAAAGGAAAAGAGCAAGGTCGGATAGACCTTACTCTTATATTATGAATTCCGGTTAGTCAGGTAAGAGGGTTTCCATACGGAGATAAGAAATAAAAATTCTGTAGGAGGCAAAATTATCATGATTACTTATTCTGACAGGCAGATCAGCGTCATCAGCCGGAAGCCCGTTTTTCAGCCTGCGGCTGCCCTTTTTACAGAAAGGGAAGCGAAGAATGCGCTGCGGTTTCACCGCAGTCTGCCCGATTACAGAAAAACACCGCTCGTTTCACTGGCTTGTACAGCCGAGCGATATGGAATCGGCTCCATTTTCGTGAAAGACGAATCCACCCGGTTCGGGCTGAAGGCATTCAAAGGCCTTGGCGGAAGCTACAGCATGTTCCGGATTCTGTGTGACCGTCTGGCACTGAATCCGGAAACAGCAGATTATACGATTTTTCTTGACGAAGACGTTCGCAGACAGTGCGGCGGGATTGAATTTGTGACTGCTACAGACGGCAATCACGGGAAAGGCGTTTCCTGGGCTGCAAAGCTGTTCGGATGCAGGGCCCATGTCTTCCTGCCGGAAGGTTCTGCGGAAGCGAGAAGGCAGGCAATTGAATCAGCCGGCGCCGCCACTGCGGAAATCACCGACCTGAATTATGACCGGACAGTGGAATATGCTGCTGGGCTCGCGGAGAAAAATGGATGGATTCTGATTCAGGATACCGCCTGGGACGGCTATGAGCAGGTTCCGGGATGGATCATAGAAGGTTACCTTACCATGATTCTTGAGGCAGAAGAACAGATGCAGGGGAAAACGCCAACCCATGTTTTCTTACAGGCAGGGGTCGGCGCTATGGCAGGCGGACTCGAATCTTATCTGCTGAATCGATATCCCAATAACAGACCGATCATTACCATTGTCGAACCGACGGAAGCAGCCTGCATTTATCAGTCAGTCCTCGCCGGAGACGGGAGAACCCATTCCATTTCTGGAAATCCCGCCACCATGATGGCCGGTCTGAACTGTGGTACGCCCTGCAGCATTGTCTGGCCTGTACTCAGAGACGGGACCTCCTTCTTCTGCGCGTGCGGGGATGCCGTCACAGAGATGGGAATGCGGGCATATGCCCACCCTGTCGGCGGCGATCGGACGATCATCTCCGGCGAATCCGGAGCGGTCACTTATGGCCTTCTGCTATCTGTTCTGAAAAATGATGAACTGCGCGATCTTTTCGGCGTTCAGAAGGATTCCGTTGTCCTTTTGATCAACACGGAAGGAGATACCGATCCGGAAAGCTATTCCCGCATCGTTCAGTGATTTTCCCCTGAAAAAATCCCGTTTGTCGGGGACGACAAATAAGAACGCCGGAGAGGAGTCTAGTCAGATTCCTCTCCGGCGTTGATAACACAGGGTGTAACACAGGGGACGGTTCTCTGTGTTGACATGATCTGCAGGCAGTGATATGATAGAAAAGGGTGAGTGTCGTGCCGAGAACGCCGAGAAATAAGAGCAATACTGGAATCTATCATGTCGTTTTCCGAGGGATAAACAGGCAGCAGATCTTTGAAGACAATGAAGATTACGACCGTTTTCTTTTCCTGCTGAAGCAGTATCGGGAAACCAGCGGTTATCAATTGTACGCATACTGCCTGATGCCAAACCATATCCATCTGTTGATCAAAGAAGGCACAGAAGATCTTGGGCAGGCATTCCGGAGAATCGGAGCGAGCTTTGTTTACTGGTATAATTTGAAGTATGACAGAACCGGGCATCTGTTTCAGGATCGATATAAAAGTGAGGCTGTTGAAGATGATGCCTATCTTCTGACAGTGATACGATATATTCACCGAAATCCGGTGAAAGCGGGACTGTGTCAGGAACCCGAAGAGTATCGCTACAGCAGCTTGGCAGATTATGAAAGCAACCCCCTGATAGACAGTGCCCCGATTTTCGGAATGTTAGACCGGGAAGAGTTCTATCGCTATCAGCATATCCGCAACGATGATCTGTGCCTGGATGTTGCCGAGCAGGAGAAAAAGCGGCTTTCAGACCAGGAGGCAAAGCGGATGATGGAGAGAGAATATCATTGCAGCAATCCGTCAGAGTTTCAGGCGTCTGAAAAGGGAATCCAGGAAAAGATCCTTCGGATGCTCCTGAAGTCAGGAGCCTCACTTCGGCAGATAAGCCGTTTGACCGGGGCAACGATTGGTATCATCAGGAAGTACAGCTAACACAGAGAACCGTCCCCTGTGTTACTGTGTTACCAAATGGTGGGAAAGTGAGGTGAGCTTCACTGCACGACATATGGAATCCGTGGCACGGCTGCAGAAAGTGCAGCGAGGGCTGCCAGAACTGTTACATGTACTACCTGGATTCTCTGCGAGATAAAGACGGCTCTGACATCTACAGAACAAAGACAGGGTTCAGGTATCCGCTTTCAAAATACCGTGACGGCACTTACAAGGTAAAAAGCGGTGAGATGCTGCGGGTATGTATGACAAGCGATTTCTTCCTGGAGGAAGCAGATCCCTGGAGAGACGAAGCCTGGAAGATCATACGGCAACGACCGGATGTGAAGTTTTTTCTTTTGACCAAGCGGCCGGAGCGGGTAGCTGATCACCTGCCGTGGAACTGGGACGGCGGATGGGAAAACGTGATGTTTAATGTCACCTGCGAAAATCAGCGCCGGGCCGACGAGCGCATTCCGATCCTGCTGGAACTGCCGTTCAGACATAAAGGGATCATGTGCGCTCCGTATATTGGCCCTGTCAGTATTCGGAAATATCTTTCCTCCGGTCAGATCGAGCAGGTGCTCTGCGACGGAGAAAACTACAGCGGTGCAAGGCCCTGCCATTATGAATGGGTCAAGTCTCTCAGTAATGAATGCAGAGAATTTGATGTTACCTTTACCTTTTGCGGAACAGGACGTGTCTTTGTAAAGGATGGAAAGACATATCATCTGGAAGGAAACGGCATTCAGAGTCAGCAGGCGTACAAATCGGGGCTGAGCTATCAGGGAAAGCCAATGGAATGGAAGCTGACCGATGACTGGGGATATCCGATTCCGGAAAATCAGCTGTATAAGCCGTATTTCGGGGAGAGATGCCAGACCTGCGGAATGCGGTATACCTGTAATGGCTGCAGCCGATGTGGGAGATGCGACGTCTAACACAGGGGACGGTTCTCTGTGTTGACGGATGATAAAACAGAGCGCCATCCACATATACGCGAAAAAGGCTCATGGGCAGCCCTCCTTCGTAAAATGAAAAGAGACCGGATTTCTCCGATCTCTTAGGTTGTATTCAATTAGCTGAACTTGAATGTAACAATGATCCGGTTTTGATTCTCTGCCGAAGTACGTAGAAAGCCTTAAAGGGCCGCAAAGGTATGCATCATACCGCGGAAGCGCGCTCCAGAGCCCTCGGCGCTTTCCTGTGTGTAATGCCCCCAGGCGACGAAACAGCCGTCGTCAGCAGGGATAATGTATACCATCTGAAGCTCCCAGATGGACATCTGCCCCTCTTTATCCAACTCGCCCCTGAGATCGATGCAGTCGCCTGCGCGGTCCAGGGTATATTCCCAGCGAGAGACATGATATTGTGCGGAAAGCGTCTCAGCAATGGAAGCGGCCGTCGTTTCGGCATCATTCGAACTGTGCGTAATCTCGAGATAAATCTCGGGATTGTCGGGGTTATCCCAGACCGAGATGAACCGTTCACAGTCCGCTTCACTCTGTCGTATGAAATTCTCGTAGTCGTAGCCCATCTCAAAGCCAAGCGTGTCGTTCCGGATCGCCTCATAATGAACGGTCTGTTCCGTTCCTTCGAGTGGGACAGTTCCCTCAAAGTGTTCTCCGGGCTGCAGAGCCAAATCGGATTCCGCTGCTGCGGCGGGGGCAGCTTCGGAGGGGTCAGCCGGGGCAGCCGTTACATCTGCGGCCTTCGTGCAGATCCGTGCCGTTCCCGTAATCTTGCTCTGCGCGGTCACTCCGACCGTATATTCGCCGGGTTCAGCGGTAAAGACTGCACTGTCCCCACCGCTGACAGAGGTTTCATAGGCAGGTTCTTCAGGGAACTGATCTGAGCCAAGCACGCCTGCCATGAAGCGAACGGAGAGCTTTCCATTCTTATCCATACCGGTTGCATCTATTACGACCTGCTCGTTTTCGCCAACGGTCAGATAACCAAGACCCATACTGTCTTTTGGACCGCGGTCTGCAGTGATGCTGATGCTGTTATCTTCATTTGTGCTCACGCCGAATACGGGCTTTTGCCCGCAGGCGGAAAGCAGGAGAAGCATGGCGAGGAGCATCAGAGGCAGGCTTTTCTTCATTCTTTTCATCGTGTTTCCTTTTCAAATCAACAAATTCTCTGCATTGAGCTGTTTCACCTGCTGCAATGCAGGCAGAATAATAGCACGAAGAAGCTGCCGCAACAAGTCGTGTTAAGAATTGTTATGAAATGAACATGCTGTCGGCGAGACTGCCCGAGAACACCCCCATGCGGTAGGTTTGGGGGGTAAAGCCGGTGGCTTCCCGAAAAACCTTTCCAAAATAGCTGGCGCTGTGAAAGCCGCATGCCTCCGCAATTTCCTGTATGCCTTTATCAGGGGATTCCATCAGCCGGATTTTGGCGTGATGGATCCGGATCCGCCGGAGATAGTGCATAACGGTTTCTCCCGTGGCCGCCCGGAAGCGGCTGCACAGGTGTTCCGGGGTCCGGTGAAACTGCTCCGCCAGGACATCCAGTGAGATATCTTCCGAGAAGTGATCTTCCAGATAGAGGATCACTTCTTTTTCCAGGCTCTCGCCCTCGCTGATATGACTGTCCGGAAGCCGCGTCAGCCCCTCTGACAGCTCAAGCAGGAGCGCGTACAGTTCCGCGGAGCCGCGTACGGGGGACACCTCCGGTGATCTGGCGGTCTGCTCCAAAACACGCAGCCGGGAGAAAAAGCTCTCCCGGATTGACGGGACATAGATCCCGGACTCACCGATGCCGAGCGTTCTCAGCAGCTGCTGACAGAGCGGCCCGTCAAAGCCCAGATAGTGCAGCATCCAGTCACCGCCGAGACTCTGATAGCCATGCCGGGTATGCGGCTCAAGCAGCGCGATCTGGCCTGGGTGTAAAACTGCGCGAATACCGTCTATATAGAACTCTCCGCTGCCGCTGACACCGTAGAAGAGCTGCCATAGGGGGAAGCCCTGCGGACGCCGGATGGGCTCCTGCAGGTGATCAATGCCTATGCTGCGCAGCAGCAGGGGAACCCGTTCCCGCTGCCGTCTGCTGACGCGGATCGAATAGAGCATGGGACCGCCTCCAATATCTTAAAATATTTATATCTTTATTAATATACTAAGATTGCGCATGGCCTTTTGTCAAGATACAATAATATCAGAGAATTCCTGACAATATTATGAAACATGAAAGGAGAAATCCCATGAGCCTTCCTGTTGTCAAACGTGACGAGAAAGGTATTCCTACGCTGTATGTCCATGATAAGCCGTTCTTTATGAGGAGCGGGGAAATCCACAATTCCAGCGCATCCGACGCTGCCTTCCTGGAGGAGCAGCTCTGGCCCGCGCTGCGGGGACTGAATATGAATTCGGTCATTGTCCCGCTGTACTGGGAACTGATTGAGCCGGAAGAGGGACAGTATGACTTCTCCACGCTGGAGACACTTGTGACTTCCGCCCGCCGCGAGGGCCTGAAGCTCTGCTTCCTGTGGTTCGGCCTGTGGAAGAATGCGGAGTCCATGTACGTTCCTGCCTGGGTGAAGAAAGACACCGGGACCTTCTTTCGCGCCGAAAAGGTCAGCGGTGAGAAGATGACGACCGTTTCTCCCCTCTGCGCCGCCGCGGTAGAGAAGGACCGCCAGGCCTTCACCGCCGTGATGCGCCGCATCCGGGAGCTGGATGAAGAGGAGAATACGGTCATCGCGGTACAGGTTGAAAATGAGATCGGCCTGCTGGGAACCGACCGGGACTACAGCCCCGCTGCGAACGCGCTGTTCTCTGCGCCTGTCCCGGAGAAGCTTTCGGCCGCGCTCGGAAGAAGCGGCAGCTGGGAGGAAGTCTTCGGCGCTGATGCGGGCGAGGCCTTCATGGCGTGGCACTTTGCTTCCGCGGTCGAGACCATCGCTTCCTCAGGGAAGGCGGAATACAATCTGCCCTGTTATGCAAATGCATGGCTGCGTCAGAGCCCCTGGTATCCGGGCTCCTACCCCTCCGGCGGCCCGGTCAGGCAGATGCATACGGTCTGGCGCGTCGCTGCCCCCTCCCTGTTCGCTTTCGGGCCGGACATCTACGTGCCCTACTGCGCCGATGTGATGGACGAGTATGCCGCAGAGGACAACCCGCTCTTTATCCCCGAAATCCGCAAGGATGCGGTCGCCTCTTCCTATGCGCTCTATGCCTTCGGGGCCAAGAACGCCATCTGCTTCTCTCCCTTCGGCATTGAGGATCTCGCCCTCGACCCCTCCCAGCTGGATAAGCCGCCGATGGAGCTGATGATCGCGCTGAACATTGACCCCTCGGCCTTTGACATTACCGGCAGTAAGGAATGCCTTTCCGCGACGTATGATCTTCTCGGACAGCTGGAACCGCTGTATCTTCGGTACCGGGGAACCGATCATCTCCAGGTCTGTGTCCGCCACTCTGAGGTCGACTACAGTGCTTTCCTGCGATTCAAAAACTATGACCTGGTTGTAAAATACGGTCCGCGGATGAGCGGCAGGCCTCTGGGCTGCTGCTATGCCGTGGAGCTGACAGAAGACAGATTCCTGCTGATCGGACTGAACTGCACGCCGGAGTTCCATCTCAAGCCCGGTGACAGCAGCAGGCTCGACATTCTCCGCCTGGAAGAGGGCAGAATCACGGAAGGGGAATGGCTGCCCGGCCGTGTCCTGAACGGCGATGAGAAGATGAACCTTCGCTTTGGGGATCTCCCGAGCGCCATGATGGTAGAGTTATACCGTTTTTAACAGTCTGAACAGAAAGAAACCGGAAGATGCACGCTTCCGGTTTCTTTTGATCTCGTATAAGTTTTTTTCATGCCCGCGGCAGAGGGGATGGACAGCGCAGGGTACCGTCCTGCGCCGGTCTGATCAGGCGTCCCGGTGCCGGCCGCCGTGATAGCGGAGGCACAGCATGGTGAGGTCGTCGAACTGTTCGGCATCCCGCACGAAGCCGGCGACGGCCTGATTCATGCCCCGGATGAGCTCCTGCGGCGCTGCGTCCGGCCTGGCGTTGAGTTCGGCGGCAATGCGGTCGGTGCCGAACATCGTGCCGTCGGCAGAGGTGGCCTCCGGCAGTCCGTCGGTGTAGAGGAAGAGCGCGGAGCCCGGCTCCATCTGAATTTCGTATCCTTTATAGGTGATTTCCGGCATGGTCCCGACGACCAGACCGTGCCTGTCCCTATACAGCCGGAAGTCTCCGCCGGCGGGCTTCAGCATCGGGTATTCGTGCCCAGCGTTTGCGGCAGAGAGCCGGCCGGTGTCCAGATCGAGGATCCCGATCCAGACGGTGACAAACATGTCTTCGGGATTGTTGGAATTGATCGCCGTGTTCACGTCGGTCAGGATCTCCGCGGGAGATTTGTTCATCCGGAAGTAGTGTGCCAGCGTGATTTTGGTCGCCATCACGAACAGCGCGGCAGGCACGCCCTTGCCGGAGACATCCGCGATGACCATGGCGAGGTGGCTGTCGTCGATCAGGAAGAAGTCATAAAAATCCCCGCCAATCTCTCTTGCCGGCTTGATCGAGGCGTAGATGTCAAAATCCATCCGCCCGGGGAATGCGGGGAAGACGCCCGGCATCATGGCCATCTGGATTTCGCTTGCCAGCGTCAGCTCGGTATTGATGCGCTCCTTCTCGGCGGTGATCTTCTCGATGCGGGCGGTATAGTCGTCCAGCTCCCGGGTCATTTTGATCACATCCTCGGAAAGCTCGCCGATCTCATTCTGGGAGTTCAGCCCGGACAGATTGCTGACGACCGTACCGCTGTCTTTGGTCCGCCGGTAGAGCCGGATGTTGTCCTGCACTTTTTTCAGCGGGCGCAGGATGAAGAACAGGACCAGACCGAGGCAGGCCAGCGCGACCAGGATCAGGAAGATGACGGACAGAAGGCTGAGATTCAGCGTATTGGCCCGGATCGCGTCGGTGATGATGCGGCTGTTGCTGGTTACGCCGATGACGATCTCGTGGCCGTCAATCTCATCGACTTTATAATAATAATCGATATACTCTCCGTTCTCGTTCGGCGCCATCTGCGGATTCCCGCTGACAGCGGCCCGGATTGCCTCCTGCCGCGCGCCCGCGGCATCGATCACGGTGCCGACCGGATAGAGCTGACCCGCTTCCGGTCCCCGCTCAAGATCCTTCTCGGAAACAATGAACAGGACCCGCAGGCTGTCATACGGTTCTTCCGTGGATGCGACAAACAGGTAATCGCATTCATAGCCCTTGGCCATGCTGTCCAGGCGGGTCAGGAGCCAGGAGTAGAGGATCTCCGCGAACAGTTTCTGATCCTCCGGAGGAAGCGCCTCGACATCAGCGTCAGTGGCATAGTCCATCAGGAACTCCTCCTGACGGGCATTCAGCTGCCCGTATTTTTCGGCAGTCGGTTCATCCGCGGCAAAATCCACCTCGTACTGCAGGTCCATGGTCTCGTAGTTTTCATACCAGTAGCGGAAAAGCCACTGATGCGAAGGGAAGTGGAGAATATAGCTCGACGCGTCGGCCGCCACCGCGTGCGCGCGGGAGACCAGATCATCGTCAACATGATTCCGCGTGACGACATACAGGGACAGGGATGTGATCAGCCCGATCAGAACCACGCTGACGGCAAAAAGGATGGCAATCTGTTTCAGCATGCCGATGTTTTTCCTGTTTTTCATCATACAGAGGATTCCCTCCCGGAAAGCGTAAACAGCAGCCGTATGACAGTCCAAATGGCTCAGGAGCGCAGATGAATCTGACAGCGGCTGTGCATAGCATACCAGAAGCGGCGCGCAATTTCAATCGAAAAAGCGCAGACAGGTCTACAGGGCATATACAAAATGAAATTGGCGTGTTATAATAAAATTGCGTTATTCCGTTTTGCAGATTGCTGAACGCCAGATTCATGTGTTGGTTCTTTGAGGGAGTCCGGGAATGAAAAAGACAGCCATTATTATTGTCAACGTGATCGTCATTGCGGCGATCCTCCTCTTTGTTGTTCTCTACTCCAGCCTGAACAGCAGGGAATCCTACCTCCGGCAGATCGAACACTTTGAAGACACCACGGTCACGCTCGAAAACATGACGGAGAACTATCTGATCGGCGAGCAGCAGATCTGCGACGTCTGGGCGCGCTATATCAACAGCGAACACATGACGATGGAAGAGGCGGCCGCGTTTATCCGCGCCTCCCATGTGCTTGAGAACGCCTCGGCCCATCTGATCTCCCCCGACACCCTCACGGGCATCTCCACGCGACCGAGGCAGGGTACGACTGATGACTATGCCGTCTCCTACGGATCGGTAGCGCTGCTGGAGGATGTGGACTGGATCCATGAGATCGGTCAGGCCATCAACATCACCCGCGCCTACACCAACCCGATGAACGGTGTGCAGTCCCTGGCCTTCTGCAACCGCATTACCCTGTATGATCCGGAGAGCGGGGCCTCGGAAGCCGCGCTTCTGCTGCGCGTCATCCCCACCACGGAGCTGGAGCAGAAATGGGTTTTCCCGCAGACGGATCTTGCCGAAGCGGAGCTGTCCATGATTGACGCGAGCGGCGATTATATCCTGAAAGGACACAGCTTTAAAAACTCCAACTTTTTTGAGTTCTATAACTCCTATAATCCGACCGACCCCGAATCGTCGAAGGAACTGTTCGACAGGATCACCTCATCGACAGGCTCGGTTTCCATGACCAATTCCCACGGGCAGGAGTGCGTCCTTGCCTTTACCCCTGTCGCCTCCACTGCCGGGTGGACGCTGCTGAGCTTCGTGCCGGCGCAGGATCTTCGGGCGAATACGGAAAACTGGCTGCTGGTCGGGGCGGTCTCCGCCGGCCTGCTGATCCTGTTCTTCTGTGACCTGTTCTTCATGCTTTCCCTGAACAGGCGCCTGCAGGTCACCGCCAGGGAAGCGGAGTCGGCCAACAGGGCCAAGACCGATTTCCTCTCCACCATGTCCCACGACATCCGCACGCCCATGAACGCCATCATCGGCCTGACGGCGATCGCCGAGAGGAACCTCGGGGATGTGGAGTCAACCGGGGACAGCCTCCGGAAGATCAGCCTTGCCAGCAACCATCTGCTGACGCTCATTAACGACATTCTGGATATCTCGAAGGTGGAGAGCGGAAAACTGAAGCTGAGCCCCCTGACCTTCTCCATTGTGGAGACGGTCGAAAACCTGGTCAATATTTCGCAGCCGATGATCAAGGAGAAGAACATTCAGTTCCGCTTCCACGTCCATCAGATGGAAAAGGAATATCTGTATACCGACCAGCTCCGTCTGAATCAGATCTATATCAACATCCTCTCCAACGCCATCAAGTACACGCAGCCCGGCGGGAGCGTCAGCGTGGACCTGGGCGAGGAAAAGAGCGAGGTACCCGGCTGCGTCCGGCTGACCTATACGGTGACGGATACGGGTATCGGCATGAGCCCGGAATTCATGGAAACCATGTACCAGCCCTTCTCGCGTCAGATCGACAGCCGTGTCAACAGCGTTCAGGGAACCGGCCTCGGCCTGGCCATTACCAAGCAGATGGTCGATCTGCTCGGCGGGACGATCGACTGTCAGAGTGAGCAGGGGAAGGGGACCACCTTCACGGTCGTGCTGGATATCCCGGTCGCCGACCGGCAGCGGGATGAGATGAAGCTCGATCCCATGGACGTTCTCATCGTCGATGACGATGAGATCATGCTTCAGACCTCCGCCGACGCCCTCGAGTCCCTCGGCGCGTCCGTGGAGCAGGCCCACAGCGGAGCGGAAGCGCTCGGCATGATCGAACAGCGGCACCGTTCCGGGCGGGATTATACGGTGATCATCGTCGACTGGAAAATGCCGGAGATGGACGGTGTCGAAACCATCCGCCGGATCCGCGACGAGATCGACACAAAGATTCCGACCCTGCTGGTCTCCGCCTATGACTGGTCGGATATCGAGGACCGGGCGAAGGCGGCGGGAGCGGACGGCTTTGTCAGCAAACCGCTCTTCAGCTCCACGCTCTACGATAAGATTAACGCCCTGACCGGGAAGGCGTCCGGATCCCTGGAGCTGGAGGACGATTATTCCGATCTGCAGGGGCTGCGCATCCTGGTCGCCGAGGATAACGACATCAACTGGGAGATCATCTCCGCCATGCTTTCCATGTACGGAATCTCCGCCGACCGCGCGGAGAACGGACGGGTCTGTGTCGAGATGCTGCGCGCTGCCCCGGAGGGCAGCTACACGCTGATCTTCATGGACATCCAGATGCCGGAGATGAACGGCCTTGACGCCACCAGAACCATCCGGAAATCGGAGAACCCCTGGGCGGCTTCCATCCCGATCGTCGCGATGACGGCGGACGCCTTTTCCGAAAATGTCACGGAATGCCTGAACGCGGGGATGAACGGGCATATTGCCAAGCCCATCGATATCAAACTGGTAATTAAGGAAATTCGAAGAATCAAGGAGAACAGAGGACAATGATGAAAAAGACAGTTTGCATGCTCCTGGCGCTGCTGATGCTCCTGGGCCTGGCCGCCTGCGGCGGCGGGACGGCGCAGGAAGCGCCGGCGGAAGAGGGCTTCCGGCCGGCTCTGGATCCTTCCGCTGCCTGCCAGCTCAGCGTGGTCGGCGGCTATAGCAACTTTGAGGCGCTGGAAGCCGAGTTTGACCGCTTCCATGAGTACTATCCCAATGTGGAACTGATGTACACCAAGGTCGATGACTATAACAACATGATCGGCACGGTCCTGAACGGCGACGACGCCCCCGACATCTACGTCAATTACTCGTGGATGGTCGGCCGGGAGCAGTACAGCGCCTCCATCGACCATGCCGAGAATCTGGCCGATCCCGCGCTGGGCATCGACCTGGACTGCATCCGCAGCAACATCCTTCTCAATACGGAAGACGGCACGCTGCCGATGGTGCCGGTTTTCTCGAACACCTACGGCATGCTTGTAAACAGCGACCTGTTTGAGAAGGAAGGACTGAGCGTACCCACGAACTATCCGGAACTGGTGGCGGTGTGCAGAGCCTTCCGCGAGAAGGGCTACGCAAACCCGATGATGGGCTTCTCCAACGAGGAGACCACCTCGCTCTTCACCGTGACCATCTATCCCTTCTTCTGCGAGCTTGTGGCGGCAGATTCCGAGGCCGTCAGCAAGCTCAACGCCCTCGACCCCGCCGCCGGCGAGTATCTGCGGCCCGCCCTGGAGAAGATCGTGCAGTTTTTAAACGACGGCTGCGTGGATCTGGACGGCTGCGCGGAGATCGAAAACAACTATGACGCCGTGATCCTGCGCTTCTTTGAAGGCGACGTACCCATGATGACCTGCTCCGGCGACACCGTTTCCGGCACAAAGAAGCGGGAGAGCCGCTCCGAGGCCTTCATCGCCGAGCCCTTCGACTATACCTTTGTCCCCGTTCCCATGTCGGACGAAGGCGCTGTCTTCCTCGACATGCCGAATCTGCAGTTCTCTGTCAACAAAGACAGCGCGAATCTGGAGATGGCCAACGAGTTCATGCGCTTCCTGATCACCTCCGAGGAACTCAACGAGATGGCGCAGAACAAGGGGCTGGTGTCCCCGACCAAGGACCTGTCCTTTAACAGCGTCTACGCCGCGTTCGGCGCGGTTCCGGAATCCCGGATCCTGTCGCCGGAGGTGTTCGGCCTGTCCGAGGACGCAGTCACCCAGCTGCGGCAGGCAGTCTATGCGGTCGGGACCGGCGCGATGACCGTCGAGGAGGCCGTTGCCGGCTACGGCAGCTTTGGCCAGTAAGAAGAAAGCGCCTGTGATCATACAGGTGCGACGGTAAAGAGACTGTACGAAGTAAAAGGATGGCAGAGGCATGACAAAGGAAGAAGATAAACTCACCGATGAGCAGATCGCCCAGGTGAGCGGCGGCGCGGAGATTGTCGTGGAGAAACCGAAGACCGAGATCGTCGTCGGTGCGGTCGGCGACATGAAAAAGGATCCGGCCTGAAAATTTCAGATTACATGAGCATGAGCTCCTCCGAGGTCAACTTCGGAGGGGCTCATGTCATTCTATGGCTTATTCGTGTTCAAATTCTCTGGAGATGAGCGTTAGCATAAGCATCAGACTAATCAGTTCGTATCCTTCCAGCTGGAAGTCCAGAATATATGTCGGAACATCATAACCTTTTCGCCGTGATCCATGGACAACTACGCCTTCTTCGCTAATAAGGGAAATATCGTTTTTCTGATCTTCAACCAACCAGCCCTGCGGTTCTATATCATATTCTTTTGCTTTTCCTTTGCTCAGCTTGGTTTTTATGAGAGATACATGCTCATCCATTATTTTCACAACGTAGTTTACCGGGCGGCTTTCATGGAAGACGGGAGCTCTTTTTGCTTCCAGACTTTTGTAGATATCTCCAACTAGATCATCATCACGATCGAGTACAGATAGCCAGTATTTGTCATCTGACAGGTCTCCAGCAACGCTATAGATGAGCTCTTCCGCAGTATCGTAAATTCGGAAAATCGTATTACCGTCATCTACTTTCTGAATGATGAC
>JAFSLL010000023.1 GCA_017448455.1 Oscillospiraceae bacterium
GGGTCGCGGATTGTGTCTGTCTTTTGTGACCCATCTCCATTTGTCCTGCCTTGGGTCACGCAAAAACCGTGACCCATTGGAACCGGGGTCACGCTTCGGTGCAGAATTGGATGGACCTTAGGGGATTTCGCGTCTCTGCTGCGCAGATCCGCCGTCCTGCGCGTGCCCCGGGCGTGCTCGGACCGGAAAGGTCCCCCGGACCTTTCCGCCCTTTCGGGTTCGAATCCCCTAACCTCTTCCGTCAACACAAAAGAACAGACCGGGATGAACCCGGTCTGTTCTTTTGTATGGTGGTCCGTCGGAGAGCCTATACGAACACAAGAGTCCGCAGTAACCTCCACCTCGTCTATCTCTTCCAGTGTCATGGCCAGCTCGCTGTCCTTGTCGTTGTAGTTGAAGATGATCTTCAGCCGGTCATCATACAGGTACACGGCATTGAGGAAGATGTCTATCAACTGCTTTCGGAACTCCGGGCTGTCATAGTCGCCGTTTCTCCATTCCTCCAGCCAGAAGCGGATCATGTCCGCATCCACGTCTGACAAAGCCTGCCGGCTGAGCACGACTTCCATTTCGAGCTCCTGCTTTCGGCGCTCCAGTTCGAGCAGTCTGCTTTTCGTGGTGTCTGTGATGATGCCCTGCTCGATGGCCGTGAGCAGATTCTTTGCTGCCTTGCTGACCTCGGCCAGTTCCTGCTCTGCCAGCGAGACGGAGGACTCTTTCTCCAACTGCTTCTGGAAGTCTGCGAAGCCATCCACCAGCCAGTCGAGCACCTCGTCCTTCATGATGTATTTTCGGATGGAGTCGATGACCTTATCCTCGATCCAGTCCTTCTGCACGTTCCGCTTCTTGCAGGACTTCTCTTTGAGCCGGGCCTGGCAGACGTAGTAGTAATGCAGCGCTCCGCTTTTGCTGGTGCCGGACACGCCGATCATCATGGATCCGCAATGCCCGCAGAAGAGCTTGCCTGTCAGCAGGTAGTTCGCCGGCGCTCGTCTTTTCGAATTCGTCTGTTTCATTTTCAGTTTCTGTTGTACTCTGTAAAAATCCTCTTTTGATATTATCGGCGGGATCCCGTTCTCTATGACGGTATCTCCGAAGATGTACGTGCCGATGTAGCGCTCGTTGCGGAGCATCCTGTGGAAGCTGCCTTTGTTCCATTCGCCGCCGGATTTCGTCTTCACTCCCCGGGCATTGAGTTCGTAGGCGATGTCAGAGAACGGCATGCCGGCAAGGAATTTGTCGAAGATCGAGCGGACGACCGGAGCCTCTTCCTCGTCGATCTCATACTTGCCATCGGCGCCCCGGCGGTACCCGAGCGGAACAGGTCCGTTGACCAGGCATTTCTGCGCATTGTCATTCATCCCCCGGATGATGTCCTCGGCCATGTTCTCGATGTAGAACTGGTTGACGTTCATCATGTTGCGGAGGGCGAAGCGGCCGGCGGCGGTATTGTCGAAGTCTTCCTCCACGTACAGGCATTCGATGCCTAGTACCCGCAGCATGGCTTCGGTCTCCATGGCCTTTACCATGTTCCTGGCCATTCGATTCGACTTCCAGGCGATGACGTAGCCGAACTGGTGATCCTGCGCAGCGGCCAGCATCTTCTGGAACTGCGGTCGGTTCTCCGTGTCCTTGCCGGAAATAGCAGCATCCGAGTATACGCCGACCACTTCGAGGCCTTTGCGCTTGGCAAAATCGTTGCACGCCTTGACCTGCTGATCTATGGACACTTCTCTCTGGTTATGAGACGAGAAGCGGGCATAGATCACCGCCGTGTTCGGTTGTTCGTGCTTTGGTTTGCGAGCCATACTATTTGCCCTTGCCGAGGTCTTCCCATGTGAGTTTTTCTTCTTGCAGTTTTTTCGCTATGAATTTGTAGTCCTCATCGCTTTCAGCCGGGATCCCTGGAATCGTTTCAGTATTCGGCCTATAGCTTATATGATAAGGGACGCCTTCCTGTTGCGTGGCAAACACGGCAAGGGTTACGCTCGTTTCGTCAAAATCCTCTTTGTACTTGTTGAAGAAGTTGGAAGACCAGCATATTCTGATCTGCTTGGCGTCGGTGTATTTTGTGACGCTGCCGAGTTGATCCATAGATTCAAAGTCGAATGCATTCTTCCCTTTATCAAGATAGACGTTGTATGACAGATCTTTATCTTCGAATATCCAATGAAAACTCTTGTCAGAAAGCCCGGATAGATCTATGTCTGCTACAGCAAATAGGTAGTTCTCATAATTGAGCTCCATCTGATACAGGCGAAAGTCCGTTATAACGATAGTCTCGTCGTTATATGGGAGTTTGCACGGGAGCTGCTCCGGATAAATAGTTATGGAATTTTCGCTCTTGATGATTTGATTTCCGTCTTCGTCAGTCGATTCGGTGAACGATGAAGGAGTACTCCCGCAGGCGGTGAACAGCAGGGTCATAATGATGATCAGTGATAGCAGTGTTTTTTTCATGATTCACCTCTTCATGTTTGGTAATTCTATTATAACAACTGGGGTTTCGCTTGTCGTGTTCGTTTACAGAAAACATTGGTCCGTTCTCCAAAACGAGATTTTATAACTATTCCATGTCAGGCCTTGCCGGATGCGGTATAATACTCTTTACCCTGTCGGCAGGCTACTTTTTAGAAAGGAGCCGTCATTATGAATAAATTATCTCCAGATACGCTCGATGCTCTATATCTGTTTGTTCAGTTGCCTATCGAGGATCAGAAGCGGATAGTTGCCGTGCTGAGAGAACACGCAGCTCGCCAAGGACAATGCGACGATCCTCAGGAGGAAGACTGCTGAAAAGCGTAATGAACTCTCTGGCCAGCCCAATTCCGGGCTGGTCTTCTTCGTCCTCGGCTTCGGTTATCAGTTCTTCTATAGATACTCCGAGAATGTCGGAGACGGCCTTCGCTCTGTCGAGCGTGATCGGGCCTTCTGATTCCAGCGTCCGCTCAACGAGAGTGATTTCTGCTCCCTGCCTCCGTGCCTCGGCGATATCCTCGGCATCAAAGCCTCCAAGGATGATTGAGGCGTTCCGACGGAACTCGTCCGATTTCTCACAATTCGCCTCATAACCCATAAGCCATGCAACATCGATCCCAAAATAATTGGCGATGTTAATAATGGTGGATTTCTTCGGCGAGCGCTCTCCGCTTCTCCACATGGATATGGCCTGTCTGGATACGCCCAGATCATCCGCAACAGCAGAATCGGACTTGCTCGATTTGTTCAGTAATATGTTGAGCCTTTCGGTAAATGTCGATGTATGAGCCATTTGGGAACCTCCATATTGCGCCCTTGATTATATCCTAATTGTGGACAATTCGCAATAAAAAACGGAAAAATTGTTCACAAAATGTGTTGACATTCAATATCGTGTGCAGTATATTAAACTTGTTCACAAAATGTTGACAGAGAAAGGAGACGACAAATTGGCTAACATGACCTTAAGAGGCGTGATTGTAAGCAAGTATGGAAGCTTAGATGCCTTTGGAAAAGACGTTGGATGGAGCCATCGCAAGGTTTCTTACATCGTCAATGGCAAACAGGAGCCCACTGCTTCTGAAATTGAGCTTATGGCTGACAAGCTCGAAATTGAAGTGTCTGATTTATTCAGGCAAATTTTTTTCGGCGCTTGTTCACAAACTGTGAACATGGAGGCGTAAATGGCTACCATCGAAATCAACACGTCATCGATTCCAGACTGGGCTAAGTATTCCCTGCTCCATGCCGTGCACAACGACATGCAGAAATTCTTCGCCCAGCCCGGAATGAAAGAGAAGTTCCAGGAATGGAAAGCAAAACGAGATCAAGAGAAAGGAGTGAACGAATGACA
>JAFSLL010000253.1 GCA_017448455.1 Oscillospiraceae bacterium
ATGGCCAGCCCGAGTCCGGAGCCTTTTTTGTTCCGTTTCCTCTGGGCGGCGCGGAAGTAGCGATCCCATACATGGGGCAGCACCTCCGCGGGGATGCCGTGTCCGTGGTCTTCCACTTCAATATGGATACTGTCGCCGTGCTGCCGGACTGCGACCAGGACAGTCTTATCATCTCCCGTATGGGTGAGGGCGTTGTCGATCAGGTTGTACAGCACACGACTCAGCTGTTTTTCGTCACCGTTCACAATCAGGTCAGGCATGATCTCTGCGTGGATCGTATATCCCTCCCGCTGACAAAGCGAGGAGAACTGACCGATGACCGACTGCGCCATCTCGCTGATAGAGAAGCGGGTCATTGTCATCTGCGTTTTACCACTCTCCATACCTTCAAAATCCACGATGTCATTGACAAGCGCGGTCAGGCGGTCAGCCTCCCGGATGATGACGCCCAGATCGCTTTCCCGTTTTTCCTCGTCCCGCCAAGAGATGTCCCGCACCATTTCGGCATAGCCTTTGATCATGGTCAGCGGCGTGCGCAGGTCGTGGGAGATATTCGCCAGAAAATCCTTCTGATAGGTTCTGGCTTCCGTGATATCGGACGCCGCCTGTTCCAGCGCGTCAGAAAGGGTGTCCATCTCACTGGAGAAGCCTTTCGCTCCTTCTCCTCCAAACTGTCCCTGTGCCAGATGCCGCGCCTCGGACGCGATCCGGGATATAGGCGCAGAAAAGCGTCTGGCCAACAGCCATGCCAGCCCGAATGCCAGAACAAGAGAGATTGCCGTCACCCAGAGCAGCTGCGTACGGATGATCCTGACCGTGGAGCCCACAGCACCGAGCGTCGTGCTCAGGTAGACGATCTGATTCTGTCCATTTGCTGTCATCCGGAATCCGTAGATCAGTGCGGTCCCGTCACTGCTTTCATAGCAAACAGCATCCTCATTGCTTTCCTGAAGCGCTTGCAGAAAGGTGTTATATCCCGACGGCAGGCTCAGATAGTGAGCCTGGCCACGCTGCCAGCTCATTTCTCCCTGATTCTGCCGATAGGGATTTGACGTAACGGTATCCGGCGCTTCGGTCGCCTGAACGGTATACACGCCGTTGTGTTCATCCGTCGCATACAATGCCTGCCCCTGCTCGTCCGTGATGAAAATGAGCAGGCTGTTTCCGGCGGCCGTTGCGTCCAGCCAGGCTTCAAATTCATCCGCACCGGCATGCGCCTGAATGGACGCGGCGACGGAGCGCACGTTGCTTTCCACCATGCTTCTATAGCTGCTTCGCAGGAATACCGTCTGCAGCAGCCAGAGCATGCCCAGAATGCAGACGGTCAGTCCCGCGAAACAGCTCCAGAGCCTGCCGCGGAAGGAGATCGTTTTACCCTTCAAGCTTATATCCCACCCCTCGCAGCGTTTTGATGCGGTCCCGGCTTTCACCCAGCTTGCTCCGCAGCAGCTTGATCTGCCAGTCCACCGTCCGGTCTTCGCCCAAGTATTCGTAGCCCCAGACGGCGTTCAGGATCTTCTCGCGGGAGAGCACGATGTTTCTGTTCTCAGCCAGATACAGCAGCAGATCGAATTCCTTGGTGGTCAGGTCGATGGCCTGTTCGCACGCCTTCACGGTTCTACCTGCTTTGTTGATGACAAGGTCACCTACATGGATGCATTCATCCGTAGGTGCGGCCTGAGGAGCGGCGTGCCGCGCCACGATCACTTTCAGCCGCGCCATCAGTTCCCGGGGAGAGAAGGGCTTCACGACATAATCGTCCACGCCCATCTCAAAGCCGTAGAGCTTGTCTCCTTCTGTCCCCTTGGCGGAGAGCATGAGCATGGGAATATCCCTGATCTTCCGGATCTCCCGGCAGGCGGTATATCCGTCCATGACCGGCATCATGATGTCCATCAGTACAAGGTGGATATCAGTGGAAGCCAGCAGATCCAGCGCAGCCTTTCCATTGGACGCTTCATAGAAACAGTAGTTCGGATCCGAGAGATAGATCTTCAGCGCATTGACGATGTCCTGCTCGTCATCGCAGATCAGAATGTTGTACATGGTTTTCTCCTCCTCGGTAATACTATAAACGCCATGCGGATTAAGAAAAAACAGGATAAAAGGTTAAGAAATGATTAATTAGGCATAAGTAATTGACATATACCCCGTGGGGGTATATCATGTTGGTGCAATGAAAAACAGGGTGGTATTGAAGATGGCAGAGACCGTTTTAAAGGAAGATTCGTGCTGCTATATCCATGATGCGAAAGAAAGGTCAGAGCAGGAGATCAAGGATCTCACCTGCCGCCTGAACCGCATCGAGGGACAGATACGCGGTATAAAGGGAATGGTGGAGCGCGGCGCATATTGTCCGGAGATCCTGACACAGGTATCGGCTGCGCAGGCAGCGCTGAACAGTTTCAACAAGGCGATCCTCGCCGGGCATATCCGAAGCTGTGTGGCGGAGGATATCCGCGATGGGAATGACGCTGCGATCGATGAACTGGTCAATGTCATGCAGAAACTTATGAAATAGAGGAATGAATATGGATCAATATCTGGTGTCCGGAATGAGCTGCGCCGCCTGTCAGGCGAGAGTGGAGAAGGCAGTAAACGCAGTTCCCGGAGTCACATCCTGTTCGGTCAGTCTTCTGACCAACAGCATGGGCGTGGAAGGTACCGCAAGTGCTGCGGATATTATAAAAGCGGTGGAGGACGCAGGATACGGCGCTTCGCCAAAAGGACAGACGGAAAAGAAGAACACATCTCTCACTGCGAAACTGGAAGCGGAAGAGGATGCTCTGAAGGACCGGGAAACGCCTGTCCTCAGAAGAAGGCTTTTTACCTCTCTTGGTTTCCTTCTGGTTCTCATGTACTTTTCCATGGGGCATACCATGTGGGGCTTCCCGCTGCCCGCATTCTTCAGGGACAATCACGTCGCCATGGGTCTGGTCCAGATGATTCTGGCTGCCATTGTGATGCTGATCAACAAAAAATTCTTTGTAAGCGGTTTTTCCAGTCTGATGCACAAGGCGCCGAACATGGATACGCTCATCGCCCTGGGATCCGCTGCGGGTTTTGTCTACAGCACAGTCATGCTGTTCGCGATGACCAGGGCTCAGGTGGACGGCGGCGCCGAAGCGGCGATGCCGTATATGCATGAATTTTATTTTGAGTCATCCGCAATGATCCTAACCCTTATCACGGTGGGAAAGATGCTGGAGGCATATTCCAAAGGAAAAACGACCAACGCGCTGAAGAGCCTGATGAAGCTCGCCCCGAAGACGGCGAATGTGGAGAGAAACGGGGAGGAAGTCACGGTATCTGTGGACGAAGTGCAGATCGGGGACATCTTCCTGGTGAGACCGGGAGAGAATATCCCGGTGGACGGTGTGGTCATTGACGGTACAAGCGCGGTGAACGAATCCGCCCTTACCGGAGAGAGTCTGCCGGTAGACAAGGAGCCCGGGAGCGCAGTTTCCAGCGCAACGCTGAATCAGTCCGGATTCCTCCGCTGCCGCGCGACGAAGGTGGGCGAAGACACCACACTTGCCCAGATCATCCAGATGGTGAGCGATGCCGCAGCCACAAAAGCACCGGTAGCCAAACTGGCGGATACCATCTCAGGGTACTTCGTTCCGGTGGTCATTGCAATAGCTGTGATCACCACGATGGTCTGGCTGCTGTTGGGACAGAGTTTCGGTTACGCCCTTGCTAGAGGGATCTGCGTGCTGGTGGTCAGCTGCCCCTGTGCGCTGGGACTCGCCACACCGGTCGCCATCATGGTCGGTAACGGTGTCGGAGCGAGAAACGGGATCCTTTTTAAGAACGCGGAGGCGCTTCAGGAGACCGGGACCGTCCAGATCGTAGCTCTCGACAAGACCGGTACGATCACCAGGGGAGAGCCCAGCGTTACGGATGTGATCCCAGCTGAAGGAGTAAGTGAAACGGAACTTCTTGGACTGGCAGGTTCCCTCGAGCAGAAGAGCGAACACCCGCTGGCAAAAGCTGTGATGCAATACACAGCCGCCAAGGAGATACCTCTTTTTGATTCCGAACAGTTCCTGTCTCTGCCCGGAAACGGACTGAAGGCAAAAGTGGAAGGAGCGGAGATCCTGGGAGGCAGTTTCACCTTCATGAAACAGCATGCTGCGGTGTCCGACTATTTATCCGAACGCTATGAGAGGCTTGCGGGAGAAGGGAAAACTCCGCTGTTCTTCTCGAAAGACGGGAAACTTCTTGGAATCATCGCTGTAGCCGACACCATGAAAGAGGATTCCGCACGTGCGATCTCGGAACTGAAAGGTATGGGGATCCATGTGGTGATGCTGACCGGTGACAACGAGCGCACAGCTGCCGCCATCGGAAAGCAGGCAGGTGTGGATGAAGTGGTTGCAGGCGTACTCCCCAACGGAAAGGAAGAAGTGATCCGCAAGCTGCAGGAAAAAGGAAAAGTCGCCATGGTGGGAGACGGCATCAATGACGCGCCGGCTCTGACAAGGGCTGAGATTGGCATCGCCATCGGAGCCGGGACAGATGTGGCAATCGACGCCGCGGATGTGGTGCTCATGAAATCACAGCTGACCGACGTATCCGCAGCGATCCGGATCAGCAGGAACACCTACACCAATATCGTGGAGAATCTGTTCTGGGCGCTGATCTACAATACACTTCTTATCCCGCTTGCCGCGGGGGCTTATGTGAAACTGTTCGGCTGGAGCATGAATCCCATGTGGGGAGCGGCTGCGATGAGCCTTTCGAGTTTCTGCGTTGTCTCCAACGCGCTGAGGCTCAATCTGATGAAAGTTCACGACCCCGGCCGTGATAAACCGATCAAAAACCGCGTACAGACAAAGGAAGACGGTACGCTTTTGGATAAAAAAACATATATGGAGGAAGATACTGCAATGACAAAGACGATGAAGATCGAAGGAATGATGTGCACACACTGCGAAGCTACAGTGAAGAAGGCTCTCGAAGCGATCGATGAAGTGGCAGAAGCCAAAGTGAGCCATGTGGAGGGTACGGCCGTGGTCGAACTCAACGCAGATGTGGCGAATGAAACACTGAAGGCAGCCGTCGAGGCAAAGGATTACACCGTTCTCGGCATCGAATAATCAGAAAATGTAAAGCGACCGGGGCGG
>JAFSLL010000024.1 GCA_017448455.1 Oscillospiraceae bacterium
CAATGAAAATCTCCCGTCTGAAAAGACGGGAGAAGTCTTAAGCATATGAAAGGAGTTCAAAAAATGGAAGTCAGCATGAAGATTACGGGCATGATGTGCCCCAAATGCGAAGCGCGGGTAAAAAAGGCTCTCGAAGCCGTTGCCGGTGTGGAGAGTGCGGAAGTCGCGCGTGACCCCGGCTGCGCAGTAGTCAAAGGGGAAAATCTGGATGCCGCAGTCCTGAAGGCTGCCGTAACCGACGCAGGATATACGGTGACGGACTGAAAACAGATCATCAAAAGCGTAAAGAAATAACAGGACGGCTTCTGCCGAGTTCCGGACTATAAAATCCGGGATTCAGTCAGAAGCCGTCTTTGTGCTCGGCAGCATGGCATGATTCATCGAGATTCAACTGCCAAATGTGCAGGCCCGTTCGTAATGACGCATCAATTCCTGCGTGAGCCCTCTGTTAGCCGCGTTCATCCGCTCAATATACTCGGAGACGTCCGAACGCATGCCGTCTGCCAGCCAGGCGCTCAGAATGCCGTAACAGAGACAGGAAAAGGTTTTCAGCAGGGCGTCACGGTCTTTCTTCGCGATTTTGCTCTCCGGAAAGACGGTCTCCGCGTACAGAGCAACAGCTTGATCACAGACCCGCCAGAGATAGGTCTCGAACAGATCCCTTCGCGTAGACAGATAGATATGACGGATGACCTGCTTGTGTTCCATCGCGTAGTGCGCGCCTACAAGCAGGCAGTCTTCCAGACTTTCAATATTGGGGTGTTCGCGGATGATCCTTCCGATGTCATCGGAGAAGATCTCTTCGATTAGGGAAGGGACATCCGGGTAATGATAATAGAAGGAATTCCGGTTGATACCGCAGTCATTTGTGATATCCCTGACCGTGATCCTGCTGAGGGGGCGTTCTTCCAGCAGTTTCAAAAAGGATTCCCGGATGGCGAATTTGGTCTGTGCCGGCATGTAATTCCTCCTGACAGGTTCAGCATATTAAAATCAGTATACTACAAATCGGAAGACTTGTCTATTTTAAATAAAGAAAAGCACACCGGACCCATTCGCGGAAGCGGTTTTATCCTGCCGTGCGGAAGGGGCTGGTGTGCATTTCCCGGAAGATGTCGGAGAGGTTTTGATAAGAAAGGGGAATGCGCCAAAGGCTGTCCCTCGTAAGAAAGGTTTATCGTTTTCAGGGAATGGCATGATATTCGTTCATGCCATTCCCTGTTTCATCAGTTCATTCAGCGGGATGAACCCGTTCAGATCATAGCAGATATGGATGCTCTGGCGGCGTTTTCCGCTGCGTTTATCCGGAGCCCACCCAGATTGCCTTGGTCAGCTCAGGGGCCGCGTAAGGCTTCAATTCGGTCATATCCGCGCACTTCCTGACCTTCTCCGGTTACAAACAGGTGAGATGCGAACATTTTATGCGTTTTGCACCTTGGCGAGCAGCCGAGCCTTCTCTTTTCGTGCCTGCTCAAGTCCTGTATCTTCAGTGAAGCCCCACTCGTTCTCCAACAGATCGATAATGCGGTTATATGTCTCAGCGGCGTTCCCGTACTCACCCATGATTTCATAGATATCGGCGATGCCCGTCAGTTCATCGGTAAAACGCGGTCTGCGCGTTTCTTTTTCGAAAGAGCGCTCATAGAGCTCGATAGCTTTGGTGTAATTGCATTTTTTCGCGTAATACTGTGCGGCTTCAAACAGGCAAACAAAGTCTTCCGGATGCGTAGAGACCAGATCCTCGATGATCCCGTCAGCAGTCTTTTCATCGAAACGGGCGAGAGCTATATGCGCCCGGTAGACCTGAACCATAACGGGCCTCGCGTCCGGAAGCCGGGCTGCCCGCTCCAGATAGTTTTCCGCTTCGTCCGCGCGGTGATCGGCCAGCAGATTGTCGATCAGGTAGAGATACGGCAGACGGACATCTGGGTTTTCTTCAACGATACCGCGCCAGAATTCAATTGCCTTGGTATGATTGGCGATGTTCCAATCCCAGGAGACATGGCCTTCTGCCCGGCCCAAAACCCATTGACAGTCTTTTTCGCCCGGTGCCATCTGGATAACATCTTTCGCGTAACGGGCGGCTTTCTGTGCATTTGAGTTCATGCGGTGCCAGTACAGATAAGCGAGAATACTGGCTGCCCGCTGTTTATTTTGCGCATCGTCAAGCTGAGTCTTCAGGAATTCCTCGTATTCTCGAAACAGATCCTGCGGCAGTTCCTCGTTGATATCCAGACTGTTCTCGATGCGGTTTAGGCGCTGTTCGCTGCTCAAGTCGAAAAGGTCGTCGATACTGATTCCAAAGGTCTCTGCAAGAAGCGGAAGTGTGGTGATGTCCGGCATCGACGCGGCGTTTTCCCATTTTGATATTGACTGCGGCCCGATGCCCAGCTTATCGGCAAGCTGTTCCTGTGTTAGGCCGGCTTTATAACGAAGCTGTCTGATCTTTTTTCCCAGTTCCATATGAGTATCCTCCGTGTTGAGTAGTTGCTTTGTGATCACGGCTTCATTATACGGAAGCAGCCGGAGGTATTCAATAACGCCGTTTTCAAGTTGATTCGCCTGATGGTGGAATTGTATTCCCCATTACATAATATCGATCATGCTGAAAAAACAACTGGACTGCCGTAACGAATTACAACAGTCCAGTGCTTGTCAGCCAACCTTGTCAGACAGATGCCCGGATCATTTTTATCAAAACATTCTTATGAGCGTCCGCCGAATGCCGCATCTTTTGAGTCGTGCCTTATTGGGCGTCCCGGCTTTCGAGATATGCGTTGATCTCGGCCAGAACTGCGTCCGGGCTCAGTCCGTGTACTGCGCAGGCTTCTTCCAGACTCTCCCCGATCGAGGAAGGGCAGCCGACACAGTGCATGCCGCACTGCATCAGGACATAAGCGATTCCCATATCGTATTCGAGCATCTCACCCATGGTGGTGCTGGTGGTGATTTCCAATTGATTCATCTCCCTGTTGCTGATTTTTCGATTCATTATATCCGGGAGAGCAGCACTTGTCAATCAAATTCCTATTGGGAAAGAAGGGAATTTCATAGTTTTCCCTTAAGATGGAAGCCCGGGAGGTTGCCAAGTACCGGATCTTCGTGTAAAATGAACGGGAATGGGGTCGATATCTTGTTATGGAAAAGAGGTCGAAGGAAGGATGCGGCTGGGTTTCTATGGCGCTGCGCATGAAGTGACCGGCAGCTGTACGCTGATTGAGGTCGGAAACAGAAAGGGAATTGTAGACTTCGGTATGGAGCAGGGGAAAGATCTGTTCGTCAACCAGACTTTGCCGGTTGCTCCGTCCGACCTTGATTTTGTCCTCCTGACGCATGCGCATATTGATCATTCGGGGATGCTTCCCAAACTGGTGAAGGATGGCTACTGCGGACCGGTCTACACCAGTGCCGCAACGCAGTCGCTTTGTGAGATCATGCTGCGCGACTGCGCCAATATTCAGGAATCGGAAGCGGAATGGAAAAACCGCAAGGCCCAGCGCAGCGGCGGAGCGGCTGTGGAACCTGTTTATGACATGGAGGATGCGGAAGCAGCCCTGAAGCTGTTCCGGCCCTGTTCCTACGGTGAGGTCATCCAGATTAATGAAGCGGTGAGTATTCGTCTGACCGATGTCGGACATCTCCTCGGATCTGCAGCGATCGAGGTCTGGCTTTATGAAGACGGAAAGACGAAGAAGGTCTGCTTCAGCGGTGATATCGGAAATTTCGATCAGCCGATTCTGAAAGATCCGCAGCATGTTGAGCAGACGGATTTTCTCGTAATCGAATCCACCTACGGCGATCGTTACCACAGCACGGAAAAAGTGGATTATATCCGGGAACTCGCCGACAGGATCCAGCGTACGCTGGACAGGGGAGGAAATATCGTGATTCCCTCGTTTGCGGTCGGCCGCACACAGGAGATTCTGTATTTCATCCGGCAGCTGAAACTGAAACAGATGGTAACGGGACATGGGGATTTTCCGGTTTACGTGGACAGTCCGCTCGCCATTGAAGCAACCGGTATTTTTCTGCAGTGTGATACCGAATATCTGGATGAGAAGATGCGCGCGGAAATCAGGGCGGGGATCAATCCGCTTGTTTTTCCTGGGCTGGAGCTTGCGGTAAGCCAGGAGGAGTCCGTTGCGATTAATGAAAATGAAACGCCAAAGGTGATCATCTCCGCCAGCGGCATGTGTGACGCCGGGCGTGTCCGCCATCATTTGAAGCACAATCTCTGGCGGCCGGAAAGCATGGTGCTCTTCGTGGGATACCAGTCTGTCGGAACGCTGGGCAGAATTCTGGTCGACGGGGCCGAAAGCGTAAAACTGTTTAATGAGACCATTCAGGTGGAAGCGGAGATTTCCAAGCTTCCAGGCATCAGCGGCCACGCCGACAGAGGCGGACTGCTTGCCTGGCTGCAGGGATTTCAGGAAAAACCGTCATTTGTTTTTGTCAATCACGGCGACCCCGAAGCGGCGGAGGCCTTTACGGACTGCTTGAATCGGGAGCTGGGCTATCGGGCATTTGCCCCATACAGCGGTGCGGTATTTGATCTGCTGGAAGAGCGATGGATCAGCTTTCCACAGGGAATTCCCGTGGAAAAGCCTTCGGCGGCACCGCAGAAGAAGAAAAGCCCGGCCTTTACGGATCTCCTTGAAATGGTCAGGAAGCTTCAGGAGGTCTGTCAGGGACTCGAAGGACGTGCCAACAAGGAGCTCCGCAGCTATACGGAACAGATTCGAAAGCTGATCGGCAAGATGGAAAAATAGCGCATTTGCTTGACGACAGCACCGGTCTGTGATACGATAAAAAGAACAATGCACAGGGGGTGCACAAGATCGAGAAGCACATTTTTGAGCCGGAATATGCCATCAGCAGGAATCTGATTGAGCTGAGCAGAAAGGAACTGTGCGAGCTGGTAGCCGAGATCTGCAGACAGGTCAAGGCGGAGTCCGGCAACAAAGCCTATCACGGCGGCATCTATCCGGAGAATATCAGTCGGAACCCCGATGGCGTGATTGCGATCGGAGATTCGAAAAAGAATGATTGGAACAGCCCGGAGCTGCCGTTTATCGCCCCGGAGATCTACTGGAACAACAAACCGGGTCCCCAGTCGGATGTTTACGCGCTCGGCCTGATCCTTTACCTTGGCGCGAGTGCCGGAAAGTTTCCTTTTGAATCAGAGAGCAGCAATTCGCAGCTCATGCGCATGAGCGGGAAAACGGTCTATGCCCCCGCCGCCGCGGGAAGACAGCTTGGGGATATTATCGAGAAGTGTCTGCGCTTTAAAGAGACAGAGCGCTATCATACGCCGGAAGAACTGGCGGTGATGCTGGATTATTGTGAAGACAACCGTCTGATCAGCAAACACGGCTCCGGAGCGGAAGTAATATTCCGCAAGAGCGAGGAAGAACTGAGCGATATGGAAAAGATGATGCTCCATATCATCGAAGACGGACCGGACGCGGAATTACCTGAGGAAGCCCCCGTGGATCCGGTGGACGAGATCCTTGCCTCGGTACGGGAGAATACAGAGGAAACCGAACTGACAGAGGATGAACTCTTTGCGAACGCCGGCCTGAAGCGGCCGGAGCCGCAGCCGCGTATGGAAGAAAAGGAGGACCTTTCCGTGATCTTTGGTCTGGATGAGCCGGATCCACGTGATCCCGCAGAACTGGAAGCAGAGGAGGAGATACGTGTGTATGAACCTGGCAAGAAAAAGGGAATCCCAATCTTGACAGAGGAAGAGGATCCGGAACTGGCTCCCATCACTGTTAAGAATAAAAACAATGTCAGACCGCAGAGAAAGGCTGCCCGCAGTGTTCAGAAGCCGGACGATGGACAGAATGAGCAGAAGAAGAGACCGCTTCTGGTTGTGTTTCTGCTCCTGGCGGTCCTGCTGATTGCCGCTGTGGTGGCAAATATTCTGATCAATGCCTTCTCTGAAAACGGACGGGGTAACGGCGCGCAGAATGTTTCCGTGGTTGTTCCTTCTTCTGATCCGAACACTCCGGCGGAGACAATGGATTTTTCCTCGATTCTGTCTGAGCAGGAGATGCAGGCACAGCAGCAGGCCGCAGAACAGGCGCCGGAACAGGAAGCACAGCCTGCCGTTCCGGAAGTGGACCCGGCAACGCTTCCGCACACCTATGAGGCTGTCCGGGCCGATGTGGGCTGGCTGGAGGCGCAGCAGGAAGCCATTGCCAAAGGCGGCTATCTCGTGACGATCAACACGTCTGAGGAACTGGAGACGGTTGTCCGCCTCGCAGATCAGGCCGGCTTCGACCGGATCTGGATCGGCGCCCACCGTCAGGACGGCAATCTTGTCTGGGAGAGCGGGGAAGATGTCGCGTTCTATCGCTGGGACACCAATGAGCCGTCCTATACGGACAGCGGCGACGGCGCGGCGGAGGATTATGTCATGCTCTGGTACCGCAACGGGCAGTGGGTATATAACGACAGCCGCGAGAATCCGCTTACGGATTTCTATGGCATGTACGGCGGCCGTATCGGCTATATTGTTGAGAAAGTCGGATGATCATCAGGGGACGACAGACAGGCGGCCCCTGAATGTACGCCTCAGGTTAAATGAATATAACACCCGGAGCTGCTCCGGGATTAAAGGATTGAATGATGGAACAGTATATTGTTACGGGAATGAGCTGCGCGGCCTGTCAGGCCCGTGTGGAAAAGGCAGTTTCAAAAGTCCCGGGAGTCACCGCCTGCAGCGTGAGTCTGCTGACAAACTCCATGGGCGTGGAAGGAGACGTTTCTTCTGAGGCGGTCATCCGTGCGGTAGAGGCGGCAGGATACGGCGCAAGCAGAAAAGGCGCGCAGCAGGAGCAGCGTTCCGCCGCTTTTGCTGCCGAGGAAGACGCGCTGAAAGACAGAGAGACGCCAAAGCTGAAAAAGCGGCTGACGCTTTCCGTCGGCTTTCTGCTTCTGCTGATGTACGTGTCCATGGGGCATAATATGTGGAACTGGCCCCTTCCGTCCTGGTTTGAGCACAATCATCTCGCGCTTACTCTGACCCAGATGCTGCTGGCGATGATTGTCATGTTCATTAACCGAAAGTTCTTTACAAGCGGTTTTGGATCCCTTCTGCACGGTGCCCCGAATATGGATACGCTGGTTGCGCTGGGTTCCTCCGTCAGCTTCGGCTGGAGCCTGTTTGTGTTCTATGAGATGTGCGGTCTGATCACAAAAGGGGCAACCAATGCGGAACTGATGGAGCTCTACCATAACCAGCTGTATTTTGAGTCGGCCGCAATGATTCCCGCACTCATTACGGTCGGTAAAATGCTGGAGGCCATGTCCAAGGGCAGAACGACCGACGCGCTCAGGAGCCTGATGAAGCTTGCGCCGAAGACCGCGGTATTGCTGCGGGAGGGCAAAGAAGTCGAGGTTGGGATTGAAGAGGTCCGCAGCGGGGATATCTTTGTTGTCAGACCGGGCGAGAGTATTCCGGTTGACGGAGTTGTGCTGGAAGGCAGCAGTGCGGTTGACGAGTCTGCCCTGACCGGCGAGTCGATCCCGGTCGACAAAGCGGAAGGCGATACCGTGAGCGCCGCGACCATAAACTCCTCCGGATTCCTCCAGTGCCGCGCAACCAGAGTCGGAGAGGATACAACACTCAGCCAGATTGTGAAGATGGTTTCGGATGCCGCGGCGACGAAGGCGCCGATCGCACGCATTGCCGATCGGGTCTCCGGCGTTTTTGTGCCTGCAGTCATCGGAATCGCGTTTGTCGTGACGATCGGATGGCTGATTGCCGGGCAGAGTCTGAGCTTCGCGCTGGCAAGGGGCATTTCCGTACTGGTGATTTCCTGCCCCTGCGCGCTGGGACTTGCCACACCGGTTGCCATCATGGTCGGCAACGGCCTCGGCGCGAAGAACGGAATCCTGTTTAAAACAAGCGAGGCACTGGAGACGGCAGGGAGAGTACAGATTATCGCGCTTGACAAGACCGGAACCATCACCTCCGGACAGCCGCGGGTGACAGACTGTATACCCGCAGCCGGTTTTTCCGAAGAGCAGCTGCTTCAGCTTGCATTCGATCTCGAGGTAAAAAGCGAGCATCCGCTTGCCCGCGCGATTGTTCGGGAAGCGGAGGAACGCGCATTGACCGCTTCTCCGGTGGATGAGTTTCGCGTTCTGCCGGGAAACGGTATCTCCGGAAGCGTAAACGGGGAAAAACTGGAAGCCGGGAGCATCACGCATATCCGGAGCCTCTTGCAGCTGAATGAAAAAATGGAACAGATTGCGGCGAAGCTGGCGGAGCAGGGAAAAACACCGCTGTTCTTTGCCCGCGGAGGAGAGCTGATCGGGATTATCGCGGTTGCGGATGTGATCAAGCAGGATTCGCCGGAAGCGGTCAGACAGCTTCGGAATATGGGGATTGAGGTCGTGATGCTGACCGGAGACAACGAACGCGCTGCGAAGGCGATCGGCGGGCAGGTCGGTGTGGATCAGGTGATTGCCGGTGTTCTTCCTAACGGGAAGGAGAGCGTCATCCGCAGACTGCAGGAGCGCGGCAAGGTCGCGATGGTCGGGGACGGTATTAACGATGCCCCGGCTCTGACCCGCGCGGATGTGGGGATCGCGATTGGTGCCGGAACAGACGTTGCCATTGAGAGCGCCGATATTGTTCTGATGAACAGCAGCCTCAGCGACGTTGCCTCGGCTGTTCGTCTCAGCCGGGCCACCCTGCGCAATATTCACGAGAATCTCTTCTGGGCATTTTTCTACAATGCAGTCTGCATTCCCCTGGCGGCCGGTCTCTTCAGCTGGAAGATGAACCCAATGGTCGGCGCTGCCGCCATGAGTCTTTCCAGCTTCACGGTCTGCATGAACGCGCTTCGATTGAATCTGTTCAGGATGCAGGACGCAACCCATGACCGCCCGATGCGGCATCGCGCCCTGCCGGCAAAAGAGGAAACAGCGGCAGAGGAGACACCGGATGACCGGACTGCGCCAAAACAGATGACACTCCGCGTTGACGGCATGATGTGCGAGCACTGCGAGCGCGCAGTCAGCAATGCCCTGAAGAATCTGAATTTTATCTCAGATGTCACAGCCAGCCATACACAGGGGACTGCCGTCATCACCCTCAGCGGAGATTTTGACGAAAACGCCGTACGGGAAGCCGTCGCAGCCGAAGACTATGAATATCTCGGAATTGCGTAGGACCAGCGAGATAATAGAAAAACAGGGGTTATGAAACCGTCCGGTTTCATAACCCCTGTCTTTGTCCTGCAGGTTCTTATTATTTTTTCTCTTTCAGCATGTTCTTGCTGAAGTAGTCTTTCGTGAGCTTTGCTACAACGCCGGAGAGCATCAGAAGCGCGAGCAGGTTCGGGATTGCCATCAGGCCGTTCAGCGTATCGGCAATGTCCCACATCAGTGTTCCGGAGCCGACTGCGCCGACGATGCAGACCAGAGAGAAAACTACCTTATAGATCAGAACGACGGTCTTGTTGTTGCCGGTCAGATAACCCCAGCAGTTCTCCCCGTAGTAGGCCCAGGAGAGAATCGTGGAGAGGGCGAAGAAGAGAAGACTCAGTTCAATGATCTTGCCGCCGAGTGTACCGGGCAGGATGGCGTTGAACGCGGAAGCCGCTGCCGCGCCTTTGGAGGCAAAAGCGCCGAGTCCGCCGGAAGCATCAAGGACTCCGGAGAGAATGACGGCGAAGGCGGTGATGGAGCAGATAACGATGGTGTCAATGAAGACCTCAAACACGCCCCAGATTGCCTGCTCACAGGGCTCTTCCGTCGAGCTTGCGGCATGGGCGATCGGCGCGGAGCCGAGACCGGCTTCGTTGGAGAACACGCCGCGGGCAAAGCCCTGACGCATGGCCATCATGATGGTGTAGCCGAAGAGACCGCCACCGACACTCTTAAAGGAGAAAGCACCGGCGAAAATCTGAGCAAATGCCGCGGGAATCTGTCCGATGCGCATGATGATGAGAACAATGCCGGCAAGGATATAGAAGACAGACATGAAGGGCACCAGAAGAGAAGTGACCGCGCCGATGCGCTTGATCCCGCCGAGCGTTACCAGAGCGACGACAATCGCAATCAGAATACCGGTGACCAGCGGAGGAATGTGGAAGAGATCTGTCAGTGCGCCGGCAATCTCGCTGCTCTGCGCGATGTTGCCGATGCCGAAGGAAGCGAGGCCGCCCAGCAGGCAGAAGATAATCGCCAGCCATTTCCAGTTTTTGCCGATGCCGTTTTCAATGTAGTACATCGGGCCGCCGTGGTAGACACCGTTTTCATCCTTCACGCGGTATTTCATCGCGAGGACGATCTCCGCGTACTTGGTGACCATGCCGAAGAAAGCCGCAACCCACATCCAGAAGACGGCGCCTGCGCCGCCGGTGAAGATCGCGCCGGTGACACCGGCGATGTTGCCGGTTCCGACTGTGCCCGCGAGGGCCGTGCTGACTGCCTGGAAGGGAGAGATGTTGGCGCCGTGGTCGGTTTTTTTCTGATCTTTCCGGAAGAGCGTACCGACGGTGTTCTTCAGAATCCGGCCGAAGTGCGTGACCTGCAGCCAGCCGACCTTCACGGTCAGAAAGACGCCGGTACCGACCAGGAGCAGCAGCATCAGCGGGCCCCAGGCGAAGTTGTTGACTGCGCCGTTAATTCGTTCGATCGCCGCAACAAAGTTTTCCATAATGACACATCCTTTTCGTTTTCTATTCAACCCGCATAAAAAGAGGAGCTGTCAGAACGACAACTCCGGAAAACACAACAGACAGCAAACTGTCTCTGCTCTGTCCTTTTGCCTGAGAGATTCGGCTCGCGCCTTGCACCTTCGGCACCCGTTCAGACGGGATTCTCCAGAGTTCCTCAGCATGCGGTCTCCCGGCTTCCGGCGGATTCCACATACCTCATCGGTATTGAATGATGGGAAAAATATACCACAGCTACCCTCGAAATGCAATATGATTTTCTGAAATCCGGGAAACTGTGAGATTGCACAAGGGATACCAACGATGCAATGTGTAATTTCACAGTTTTTTCTAATTGTATTTCCTGAAATGAAATGATAGGATAACCACAAATGACTGCGGCTACGCAGAAGGAGGCTGTTTATGGAAAAAAGAGAACAGTTGTACGAAGGCAAGGCAAAAAAAGTATTTGCGACAGATGACCCGAATCTTGTTATTGTTTCCTACAAGGACGACGCGACTGCTTTTGACGGCCAGAAGCGCGGTACGATCCTCGGCAAGGGTGCCGTTAACAACCGCATGAGCAATTTCCTGATGAAGCAGCTGGAAAAGGAAGGTATTCCGACTCACTATGTCGAGGAACTGAATGACCGCGAGACGGTTGTGAAGAAAGTCAGCATTGTTCCGCTTGAAGTCATCGTGCGCAACATCTCCGCCGGTCACTTTGCCAGCCGCTACGGCGTGGAGGAAGGCATTGTTTTTGACGAACCTGTGGTGGAGTTTTCCTACAAAAACGATGATCTCCATGACCCGCTCCTGAATGACGACCATGCTGTTGCCCTGAAGCTCTCCACACGCGAGGAAATAGCCCGGATCAAGGCCTATGCGCTGAAGGTGAACGAAGTCCTGAAGAAGATCCTGCTGGCCAGCAATGTCACGCTCGTGGACTTCAAGCTGGAGTTCGGTAAGACCGCGGACGGCACGCTGGTGCTCGCGGATGAGATCAGCCCGGATACCTGCCGCTTCTGGGACAGCCGTACCGGGGAAAAGCTCGATAAGGACCGCTTCCGCCGCGACCTCGGCAATGTGGAAGACGCCTATATGGAGATGCAGCGCCGCCTCCTTGGCGAGTAAACGCATTCACAAACGCTAAGAAATCTTTAAGAAATGACGATGTTGACAGCATCGTCATTTTGTGTTATCGTAACTGTACTAACTGCATTAATACAGTTGACCATAAGGGGTGATCGATTTGATCCAGATCAATTACCGGGATTCCCGCCCGATCTATGAGCAGGTGAAGGAGTCATTCCGGAAGCTGATTCTTTCCGGTGTCCTGCCGCCTGGGGAGAAAATGCCCTCCGTGCGGGAACTGGCGACCCAGCTGACCATCAATCCCAATACCATCCAGCGTGCGTACCGTGAGCTGGAGCAGGAGGGATATATCTGCTCCGTGCCCGGGAAGGGGAGCTTTGTCTGCGAGGCGGCGGATGCCGCGTCCGCGCATCGGCAGGAACTGCTGCTGAAGTTTCGGGCATTGACCGCTGAGCTTCGGGAGCTCGGCATTTCCGCTGAGGAGCTGTATCGTATGATCACGGAGGTGAAGACAGATGATTAAGGTAAGGGATCTTGTAAAGACATTTGATAAGAAGAGGGCTCTGGACGGGCTGACGCTGTCAGTCCCACAGGGGGCGGTCTGCGGCCTTGTCGGACCGAACGGAGCGGGGAAGAGTACCCTGATTCGCCATCTGACCGGAATCTATCGGCAGGACGAGGGAGAAATCCTTATTTTTGGAGAACCGGTATTTGAGAACCCGGCGGTAAAGGCCCGGATCGCCTATATCCCGGATGAGATTCCGTTTTGGACACAGGCAACCGTGGACGATATGCGCAGGTTCTTTGAAGAGGTGTATCCCTCCTTTGACCGCGCCTACTATGATTCCCTTGCGGATCATTTTGAGCTGAAAGGAAACCAGATGATCCGGAAGCTTTCCAAGGGGCAGCAGAAAATGGTCTACTTCCGTTATGTGCTGGCACAGCGGCCGGATCTGGTCGTGCTGGATGAACCGGTAGACGGCCTCGATCCCGTCAACCGCAGAATGATCTGGAGTCTGCTGTTGGCGGATGTGGCGGACCGGGGCACAACCGTTCTGGTCTCTTCCCATAATCTGCGGGAGCTGGAGGATGTCTGTGACCGCGTCGGCATCATGAACCGGGGGAAAATGCTGCTGGAGCGCAGCCTCAGTGAACTGCAGGAAAACATCGTGAAGATTCAGCTGGCATTGCCGGACGGAGCGGAACTGCCGCAGAACCTGAACATCCTCAGTCGTTCGGTTACCGGCCGTCTTCAGCAGCTGATCCTGCGGGGGAAGAGCGAAGAACTGACTGCCCGTCTGCAGGAAGCGGAACCGCTGTTTATGGATGTGCTGCCTCTTTCTCTGGAGGAGATCTTTATTTACGAGTTGGGAGGTGCGGATCATGAAATCCGGTCGCTTATCCTTTAATAAAGCCATCTGCCGCAACAGCCTGCGGCGGTGCTGGCCGCTCTGGGTCCTGTATTTCGGCTATCTGCTGCTGAGTTTTACCTTTCCGGTGACGGACACGGCCCGCCGTCTGCCCTTCATGAGCGTATCGAACCCGCTGCAGGTCCTTGCCCAGACCGTACTTGCGAATGCCTGCGGTCAGATTCTTGCGGCTTTTGTGGTTGCCGCGGCCGCGGTTCTGATCGTCTTTTCCCATCTGTACAGCACCCGAGGCAACACGCTCATGAATACCCTTCCCGTGCGCAGGTCAGAGGTCTTCCTGACCCTGTCCCTGACCGGTCTGATCCCGTTGCTGCTCTGTCAGCTTCTCGCGGCCCTGCTGACATCACTTCTTGCGATGGAATACGCGCTTCCCGTCCGTTTCTATCTGCAGTGGTTTGCGGTCTCCGCGCTGTCGATGATTGCCTTCTTTGGCTTTGCCGTTTTCTGCGCCATGCTGACAGGGAGCATGATCATCATGCCGGCAGTCTATGTCGTTCTGAACCTGACGGCGGCCGCCGTGGAGTACTGCGTCCGCTATCTCCTGAAGCTTCTGATTTACGGATACAGTGCCCCGGGTTCCTGGCTGACTCTGCTGTCCCCGGTCATTACGCTCGTGAACCGGGTGCAGCTTGACTTTCCTGTAACAGATGAGCCGCCGGTTCTGCTGGGGCTCGGCTGCCTTGCGGTTTACTGCGCTGTGGGGCTGATCTTTGCGGCTCTGGCTCTCTGGCTCTATCAGCGCCGGCACATGGAGTCCGTCACGGATATTGTTGCCATTCCGGTCCTCAAACCGATTTTCCGTGTCTGCATGGGTTTCGGAACAGCGTTGGTTTTCGCCGATGTGGTTTTGGAGAGCAGCGACGCCGGTTCCACACTGTACGGCAGCAAAGCTGCGATGCTTACAGCCGTGCTGCTGGTGATCGGCGCTGTGCTCGGCTGGCTTGCGGCGGAGATGCTGATCCGCCGGACGGTCAGAGTTTTCCCCTTCCCCTGGAAGGGTCTGGTGAGTACCTGCCTGGTGCTTCTTGCCGGCCTTCTGATTGCCGAGGCGGACCTGAGCGGATATGAGAGACGGTTGCCGGACCTGGGGGAGATCGAATCGGTGGAGATCGCGTCCTACGATATGACTTCGCTGAAGGAAGCGGAGAATATCGAGGCATTCCGGGCGCTGCACGAGCGGCTGATTCAGGAAAAGTCCATACAGGAATCAGAGAATCTGAACAGAGAGTGGGCTGTTCCGACAGCTGCAGCATCGTCGGCTTTCCTTCCGGATGAGCAGCTGAACGCCACCTGGCTGGATCTCTGCTATCGGCTGAAGAACGGGAAAACGCTCAGTCGGACCTACCGATATCTGTATGTCGCCGCTGATGTGGATGACCCGGAGACGACAGCGGGCTGCCTGCTGCAGCTCCTGAACACGCAGGAGGCCATTGACGGCAGAATGTCCCCGCCGGTTCCACTCACGGAAACCCGGATGATGTATGCTGCTGTCCAGCGGGAAAGCATCGATGGCAACTGGTATGAGTGCAGGCTGACTTACGATGCGTTTATGGATCTCTGGGAGAATGGACTGAAACCGGATGCGGCGGAGAAGAAGATCTGCCTGTATACGCTTACCAATACAGAGAACAATCTCCGAACACAGACCAGCCTCAGCGTTAATGTGACCTTTGGCCCGGATCAGAGCGCGCGGGTCATTCGCAGCAGCGAGAGGTACTGGAATCACACTTTCCGGGTGTTTACCTTCTCCGAACATACCCTCGCCTGGATCGAAGAGAACCTTGAGATCGACTGGCAGCCACTGAGCGAGGTCTATCTGGACGAGATACCGCTTTATCCGGAACGCGCTGTCGGCTGAATGATTCAGGAGCACGGAGTCTTTCGGGTTCATCGACAGAGGAAATCAATACTCGCACAGGATTCCCTTTTCCTCAGGGCCTCCTGTGCGCGTTTTTTCTCTTCTCGTATGATCATACCCACTGTCACTTAGGAAAAAAGCCGGATATGGATGAAGATTTGTTTAAAAAGAGATTCCCTTCCTGACTTGTCAATTTGCCCTCGGTTTGATATAGTAAGAGCAGAAGATAACGGGACTTTCACAAGGCAGAACGATTCATCTATATCCTGAATTAGGAGGTAACGCGATGGCCGCAAAAAAAACAGAAAGCAAGGACACCGTCAGGAAAGCGTCGAAGTCAAAGACCGACGTTGAGACTGCCGGGAAACCGGAAAAGAAGAAAGATACAGATTCCGTGAAACTGAAAAATGCAGCAAAGGAAACGGATCAGACAAAGAAGGAGACAGCCCCGGAGACTGCCAGCCCTGTGCAGCCGCGCCGCAGCATCGCTTTTATCGGTTCGGAATGCTACCCCTTTGTGAAGACAGGAGGGCTGGGGGACGTCATGTATGCGCTTCCCAGGGCACTGGTGAAGCAGAACTGCGATGTGCGCGTCATCGTTCCGAGGTATCGCTGCATTCCGGAAAAGTATCAGGCGATGATGAGTTTCCGGGGATCTTTCATGATGGATCTCTGTTCCGACGGCAAACAGTACTATGTCGGGATCATGGAAGCGGTGATTGACGGCGTTACTTATGACTTTATCGATAATGAGGAGTTTTTCGGCTGGGGGAATCCCTATACGGACCTGTATGTGGACATTCCCAAGTACTGCTTCTTCGCCAAGGCCTCCCTGGCAATTCTGAATTTCCTGGACTGGATCCCGGATATCCTGCACTGCCACGACTGGCAGGCCGCGCTGGTTCCGGTTTATCTGCGCTCCCTCTTCGCCTACACTGCCGTCGGCGGCGCGAAGAGCATCCTGACGATCCACAACCTGCGTTTCCAGGGGATCTGCGGCATCGGCCATCTGAAGTACTGGTCCGGTCTGCCGGATTACCTGTTTGACTATCCCATTTTCAAGCAGGGCAGAGACGAAGCGAACATGATGAAAGCAGGCCTTGCCTGTGCCGACAGCATCACGACGGTCAGCAAGACCTATGCCGATGAGATCCAGACCGAGTTTTACGGTGAGACGCTGGATGCGCATCTGCGGTATCACGCGCCGAAGCTGAGCGGGATTGTAAACGGCATTGATGTGGAGCAGTGGGACACCAGAACGGACAAGCTGCTCAAGGTCTGCTATGATGAAAAGACTGCTGTCGAGTGCAAGAAAGAGAATAAACTGTCTCTGCAGGAAAAACTGGGGCTGAATAAGGATGAGAGCAAGATGCTGATTGGGCTGGTATCCCGTCTGACGGACCAGAAGGGCCTCGACCTCATCAGCGCGATTTTCCCGCAGATTCTGGATGGAAACACCCAGGTCGTCGTGCTGGGAACCGGAGATCCGGTCTATGAGGAAGCCTTCCGGCAGTATGAAAGCCGGAACCCCGGAACGGTCTGCGCGTTTATCTCTTACAACGAAGCGCTGGCACACCAGATCTATGCCGGTGCGGACGCGTTTCTGGTTCCGAGCCTGTTTGAGCCCTGCGGACTGACCCAGCTGATCGCCATGCGGTATGGCACGGTTCCCATTGTTCGCGAGACAGGCGGCCTGAAGGATACGGTCCTGCCGTATAACGAGTATACGGATGAAGGGAATGGCTTTACCTTTGACCGCTACGAGGCGGGACTCCTGCTGGATGCGATTGACCGGGCCAAAACGCTCTTCTTTACCGACCGCGGCAGGTGGGATGAGATGGTGATCCGGGATATGTGTGTCGATGTTTCCTGGACAAATTCCGCCAAGCAGTACCGCGATCTCTATCTCGCGCTGAGGCCGGAGGCCTGAAACCGCCCGAATGGGTGAACAAAAATGCAGGAGGAGAAATCCGTGTACAGAATTGTTCAGTATGATAAGGCGCTGAAGCCTTATGAGAAAGATATTGAACTTCGCATGGACAACTATAAGCGAACCCGCGCGATGCTTACGGAAGGCAGCCTGAGTGACTTCGCAAACGCCTGGCAGTATTATGGCTTCCATCGGACTGCGGATGGCTGGGTTTACCGGGAATGGGCGCCGGCAGCGGATGCGCTCTACCTGATGGGAGACTTCAATAACTGGGATCAGACCGCGCTTCCCATGACACGGCTGGAAGAGGGGAACTGGGAACTGCATCTCCCCGCGGATGCCCTGTCCAACGGCAGCAGAGTCAGAACCGTGGTTCAAAACGGCGACCGTCTGACAAACCATATTCCGCTCTATGCGCAGCGTGTGGTCCAGGACAGCCGAAGCTTTGACTGGCTCTGTGAGGTCTGGGATGCTTCAGAACCTTATCCGTGGACGGATCAGAACTTCGTACCGGATGAGCACCTCTTTATTTACGAAGCGCACGTCGGCATGGCGACAGAGGAGTACCGCCCCGGTACATATCGGGAGTTTGCGGACAACGTTCTGCCGCGGGTACAGGATCTCGGGTACAATACCATCCAGCTGATGGCAGTCATGGAGCACCCGTACTACGGCTCCTTTGGCTATCAGGTGTCCAGCTTCTATGCCGCTTCCAGCCGCTTCGGAATGCCGGACGATCTCCGCTATCTGGTGAATCGGGCGCATGAGATGGGAATTACGGTGCTGCTGGATGTGGTTCATTCCCATGCGGTGCGGAACACGGTCGAGGGCATCAATGAGTTTGACGGAACGGACTATCAGTTTTTCCATGCCGGCGCGCAGGGGGATCATCCCGCGTGGGGGACCAAATGCTTTAACTATGGAAAACCGGAGGTTCTCCACTTCCTGCTTTCAAACCTGAAGTTCTGGATGACGGAGTACCATTTTGACGGGTTCCGCTTTGACGGTGTGACAAGCATGCTCTACCACGATCATGCGCTGGGCTCGGATTTTTCTTCATTGGCGATGTATTTCTCCATGAACACCGACACGGAAGCGGTGACCTATCTGCAGCTGGCCAATGAGCTCATCCGGGAAGTGAATCCCCGGGCGATCAGCATTGCAGAGGATATGTCCGGTATGCCGGGAACGTGTGTGCCGGTCAGAGACGGCGGGATCGGCTTTGACTATCGCCTGGCGATGGGGCTCCCGGACATGTGGATCAACCTGATTACCAAACAGCGGGATGAAAACTGGAGCCTGGACTGGATCTGGCATGAGCTGACGGCCCGCATGGCGGCAACGATTGCGTATGTTGAGAGCCATGATCAGGCGCTGGTCGGAGATAAGACGGTCATTTTCCGCCTGGCGGACGCGAACATGTATACGGACATGGACAAAATCTGCCATAATACGGTCATCGACCGCGCGATTGCTCTTCATAAGCTTCTGCGTCTGGTAACAATGGCTGCCGGCGGAAACGGCTATCTGAACTTCATGGGGAATGAGTTTGGTCATCCGGAGTGGATTGATTTCCCACGGGAGGGGAATGGGTGGAGCTATCATTACTGCCGCCGGCAGTGGAGTCTGGTAGAAAACGGTTTCCTGAAGTATGGCCAGCTGAATGCCTTCGACAAAGCGATGATTCACGCGGCACGCGGGAATGATATTCTGGCCGATGGAACGGCGCATCTGCTCCTGCTTCATCAGCGGGATCATATTCTTGCTTTCGAACGGGGCGGTCTGGTGTTTGTATTCAACTTTGATCCCCGTTTTGAACGGAATGACTATGTGATTCCCGTCACCTGCGGACAGGACCATGAGGTGCTTTTCACCAGTGATGATGAAGACTTTGGCGGTTTCGGCAGGATCGGACATGAAGCGCGCTCCGCCTATGTGCCGGGACACGAAGGACCCGCTTTGAAGCTGGGGCTTCCTCCCCGGACAGCGATGGTTCTCCGCCCGGTCAAAGTCGAAGAATGACATAAGAAACAGAAGCAACGGCATGCGCCTTCCACAGCGCATGCCGTTGCAGCATAATAGATTGAGGCCTGCCGACTGGCAGGCCTCATGATTTTCAGATAAAAATTACTTGTTGACCTTGTCCTTGAAAGCCTTGCCGGCCTTGAATGCGGGCACGGTAGCAGCGGCAATCTCAACAGCCTCGCCGGTCTGGGGATTCTTGCCGACGCGGGCAGCTCTTGCCTTGCTCTCAAAGGTGCCGAATCCGGGGAAGCTGACCTTCTCGCCAGCGGCGACTGCATCGACAACAGCATTCAGAACGCTGTCAACGACTTCGGCAGCCTTCTTCTGGGTGAGTGCATTTTCAGCGGCAACTTTTTTTACAAATTCAGTTTTGTTCATTTTTATCTATCCTTTCCATAGGTTTGCGATACTGATTATAGCAGGAAGCAAATCAATACGCAAGAGGAAACTTGCATGAAATAAGCGGAAAATGCAGGAATTATACGATACCCTGAGCCATCATGGCTTCCGCGACCTTCAGGAAACCGGCCACGTTGGCGCCGACCATCAGATCGCCCGGCTTTCCGCACTCAACGGAGGCGTCATAGCAGGCCTTGTAGATGTTCTGCATGATGCCGTGCAGCTTCTCATCAACCTCTTCAAAGCTCCAGCTCATGCGGATGGAGTTCTGGCTCATCTCCAGACCGGAAGTGGCGACACCGCCGGCGTTGGAGGCTTTGCCCGGGCTGTACAGGAGGCCGTTGTTCTGAACAACAGCGATTGCCTCCGGAGTCAGCGGCATATTGGCGCCTTCAAACACGGCCATACAGCCATTGTCGACCAGAGCCTGCGCTCCCTTTTCATCCATCTCATTCTGGCTGGCGCAGGGATGGGCGATATCGCACTTGACATTCCAGATGTTCCGGCAGCCTTCGACATACTCGGCGCCCTCTACCTCCTGGGCATAGACGCTGATGCGGGCTCTTCTCTTCTGCTTGATGTCGAAGAGCTTCGGCAGGTCGATGCCGTTCGGGTCATAGACATAGCCCTGGGAGTCGGACATCGCGACGACTTTGCCGCCGAGCTGGGTGACCTTCTGCGCGCAGTACTGCGCGACATTGCCGGAACCGGAAACAACAACGGTTTTGCCCTCATAGCTGTCATTGCGGAGATGCTTCAGTGCCTCCGAAGAGAAGTAGCAAAGACCGTAACCGGTTGCCTGGGTACGGGCGAGAGAGCCGCCGTAGGTGAGACCCTTGCCGGTCAGAACGCCGCCGTCAAAGCGGTCAACAATCCGTTTGTACTGACCGAAGAGGAAGCCGATTTCGCGCGCTCCGACACCGATGTCGCCGGCGGGAGTATCCGTGAACTGACCGATATGACGGTAGAGCTCAGTCATGAAGCTCTGGCAGAAACGCATGACTTCAGCGTCAGATTTGCCCTTCGGGTCAAAGTCAGAGCCGCCCTTGCCGCCGCCCATGGGGAGCGTGGTGAGGGAGTTTTTCAGAATCTGTTCAAAGCCGAGGAACTTGATAACAGAGAGGTTAACGGAGGGATGGAAGCGGAGACCGCCCTTGTAGGGGCCGATCGCGGAGTTGAACTGCACGCGGTAACCGCGGTTGACACGCACATCGCCGTTGTCGTCAACCCAGGGAACGCGGAACTCGATGACGCGCTCAGGCTCAACGAAACGTTCCAGCAGAGCGGACTTTTCCCATTCGGGATGCTTGTCAATCACCAGTTCGAGAGACTCAAAGACTTCTCTGACTGCCTGCAGGAATTCCGGCTCATGGGAATCGCGCTTTTCTACCTCAGCATAGACCCTCTTGAGATACTCGTTGGTAAGCATAGGTGCCTCCTTGTGAATTATAAATAAATTTTTGACACAGTTAACGAACTGCCTTTATTCAAAGTATACCATAATCCAGAAAAAGATCAAGAAGAAAAGTACGGACATTCATGAAGAATCCTAATACATAAAAGAAAAGGAAGCATCTTTCCCGTGTCTGCGGGAAAAATGCTTCCAGAGATTTTATGAGTGTGAAATCTGTTCCAGATCCTTCAGGAAAAGCGCGCATTCCGCGTCAGAGGGAATCAGAAAACCGTCGCGCGGGGAAACGCTGAATGCCTCTACGGCAGGACCATCCATCAGACAGCTGCGCTTGAACTGCTGGCTGAACAGGCGTCTGCAATAGCTGGTAAGCCAGCGGACCAGTTCCTCGTCCGTGAATTCATTGGCATAGGCGATTTTGGCCAGACGGAAGGTCTTGGATGGCGTAAAGCCGCAGATCAGCATTTTGTGTGTGAAGAAGTCCTGCAGACTGTAGGAGCCGACGGCTTCTTCGCTCTTCTGCTCGATCTGGTCGTCGTGGATCGGGAGCAGCTCCGGCGTAACGGGGCACTCCAGAACATCGTAGAGAGCGGCTTTCAGCACACGGTCCTCCGTCGTGTCCGCGATATAGCGGACATTCGCGCGAACCTGCGTCTTCGTAAGACCCATGTTGACGTCGTACATGCTGGTGTGATCCCCGTTGTAGGTGCACCAGCCGTCGATAAACTCGCTCAGGTCCTCGGTGCCGACATCAAGCCCGTTGACCTTGTTGGCGATGTCCATCAGAACCTGCGTCCGCTCACGTGCCTGCGCGTTTTCATAGGCGACGGAGTAGTCGTCATGCGCATGGCCGATGTCGTCAAAATGCTGATAGACAGCCTTGCCGATGTCGATAACGCGGACTTCCGCGCCGATCTGTTCGGCGACAATAATGGCGTTGCTCTTGGTCCGGGAGGATGTTCCAAAGCAGGGGAGTGTGCAGGCTACCACATTGGTGGTGGGAAGCCCCATGCGTTTGACCGCCATCGCGCTGACCATCACGGCAAGGGTGGAGTCCACGCCGCCGGAGATCCCGACGACGCAGTGATCCAGATGGGCATACTCCATGCGTTTGACAAGACCGGAAACCTGGATGTCCAGCATGCGTTCGCAGTAGGCAGGCAGCTTGTCGGCGCTTTCCGGCAGATGCGGGTGCATCCGATATTTCCGGGTGAGCGCTGTTTCCGTGCAGGCAATTCCCCAGTCAAAACTGCTGAAGCCGTTTCCGGTATCGAATTCTTCATATCCGCGGCGGAGGTTCGTCATGTATTCCACATCCACTTCACTGACCGCGAAGCTGTCTGCCTTTTCATCGGCGGAGAGGATCGTACCGGCTTCCGCGACAAGGCACAGTCCGGAGAACACACGGTCCGTGGTGCTCTCGCCTTTGCCCGGCGCGGCAAGAACAATGCCGGAGCGCATCCGTCGGGATTCGAATCTGATCTGCAGTTCCGCTTCCTCACGGGAAGTAACCGAAGCGGGGAAGGATGCCATCTGCGCGATTACGGTGGCGCCGGCTTTCGCTGCTGCTGCAGCCGGGCTGTCCAGCGCATCCAGGTCGGCACCAAGTTCAACGGCGACTTTGAGCTCCGGAAGAACAGCGGAAGTGAAAAGAGCGCCTTCTGTGACGACGGCGGTTAACTGTCCGCCGATCTCTACAGCCGTATCCGCCTCGGCAGGAACCGAGAAGGGGGTACCGGCAGCATGTGTCCCTGGAATCAGAGCGAGAACCGTACCGTCATGAATGGCAGCGGCAACGCTGTAAACACGGGAGCCAACCGCGAGCGGCAGTCCGACAAAGACGAGCATATCCGCGCCGGCAGTGGCCTCCGTGACACGGACAAGGGCTTCTTTCGCACCGTCAAGCAGAACTCGGTGGCGGAAGAGATCGCGGCAGCTGCAGCCGGTGAGCGTCAGCTCGGGAAAGACAAGCACCCGCACGCCCTGTGCATTCGCAGTCTGGATCGTATCAATGACCCGCGCTGCGTTGTAGACCGTATCTGCGACCCGGATGACCGGTGACGCGGCCGCGACTTTTACAAAACCGTTTTTCATGTCCGCCTCCGCATCAGAGCCGGATGCGCTCGGCGATGTAGGCCTTCACTTCGGAAATGGGGATGCGAACCTGCTGCATGCTGTCGCGCTCGCGGATAGTCACGCAGTGATCCGCCGGATCGGTTTCCGTGCCGACGGTGTTGAAATCAAAGGTGATGCAGAACGGTGTGCCGATCTCATCTTCACGGCGATAGCGCTTGCCGATGGAGCCGGTCTCGTCATAGTCGCACATGAAGTCCCTGGACAGCTCCTGATAGAGCTCCATGGCAGGCCCGGTCAGAACATCCTTTTTGGAGAGCGGAAGAATGGCGCATTTGAAAGGTGCCAGCGCCGGATGGAGACGGAGAACGGTGCGGACGTCGTCCTTGCCTTTCTTGTCCTGGCCAACGACCTCTTCGTCATAAGCGTCCACGAGTACGGAGAGAACCGTGCGCTCTACACCGAGAGAAGGTTCGATGACGAAGGGAATGTAGTGTTCGTTCTTCTCCTGATCGTAATAGGTCAGATCCTGACCGGAGGTCTCCTGGTGACGGCTCAGGTCATAATTGGTACGGTCTGCGACGCCCCAAAGCTCGCCCCAGCCGAAGGGGAACAGAAATTCAAAGTCGGTCGTAGCTTTGGAATAGAAGGAGAGTTCTTCCGGATCATGGTCTCGGAGGCGAAGATTCTCTTCTTTCAGGCCGATGGTCAGCAGGAACTCCTTGCAGAAGGACCGCCAGTAGTCGAACCATTCGAGGTCTGTGTCAGGCTCGCAGAAGAACTCCAGCTCCATCTGCTCAAATTCACGTACGCGGAAGATGAAGTTGCCCGGGGTGATCTCGTTGCGGAAGCTCTTGCCGATCTGCGCGATGCCGAAGGGAAGCTTGCGGCGCGTGGTGCGCTGCACATTCACAAAGTTTGTGAAGATGCCCTGCGCGGTCTCCGGACGGAGATAAACCGTGTTCTTGGCGTCTTCCGTGACACCCTGGAAGGTTTTGAACATCAGGTTGAACTGACGGATATCCGTGAAGTTATGCTTGCCGCAGCTGGGGCAGGGGATGTTGTGATCCTCCACAAACTGCTTCATCTCAGTCTGGGAGAAGGCGTCAATCGGCTTCTCCAGCTCAAAACCGACCTGTGCGCACCAGTCTTCAATTACCTTGTCGGCACGGAAACGCTCGTGGCATTCACGGCAGTCCATCAGCGGATCAGAGAAGCCGCCCAGATGGCCGGAGGCGACCCAGGTCTGCGGATTCATCAGGATGGCGGCGTCTAGACCGACATTGTAGCGGTTTTCCTGGACAAATTTCTGCCACCAGGCACGTTTGACGTTGTTTTTCAGCTCGACGCCCAGAGGGCCGTAGTCCCAGGTGTTGGCAAGACCGCCGTAGATTTCGCTGCCGGCGAAAATGAAACCGCGGTTTTTGCACAGGACGACGATTTTCTCCATGGTTTTTTCAGTGTTGTTCATGCTGATCCTTTCCCGCGGCTGGCTGCCGCGTTAAAAATTTTACGCCGGTACTATAGCACATTTATACCATCGCCGCAAGTTTTGACAGAATTCTGACGTGTCTTTTTTCGCTTCGTTTGGGAATACCTCTTTTCATCGACGGAAAAAAGCGTATAATAGGATAAAATAGGACAGAAACGTTGCATTTCCGGGAATGAGGGAGGCTTTTGCATGATTCTTGCGATTGATATCGGAAACCGCATCATAACGGCCGGAATCGTGGAGGAAGGAGAAATCCGGACGATCATCCATCTGCACACGGCGCAGGATTACACGCCGGAGGAGTACGCTGTGCGCATAAAAGAGATGCTGGACCATTTCGGCGTAGATTACAGAAAAATCGAAGGCGCGATTCTCTCTTCCGTCGTTCCGCCTGTGACAGCGGCGCTCAGCGCGGCGGTCAGAGAATTGACCGGTCTGCAGTGCTTGATCGTCGGCCCGGGGATCAAAACCGGAATGAATGTCCGCATTGACGATCCGGGAACACTTGCGGCCGGTATTGCCGTTGACAGTGTTGCGGCAATCAAACACTACGGGACTCCGGTCATTGTGCTGAATATGGGAACAGCGACGGTGCTGTCCGTGATTGACGGAAAGGGGAGTTATCGCGGAGGCGCCATCATGCCCGGCGTGAAGCTCGGCCTGCAGGCTCTCTCGGAAGGAACCAGTCTGCTCCCGGATATCTCTTTTACGGCTCCGAAGAAGACAATTGGAACCAACACAGTGGATGCGATGCGCTCCGGCGCGGTGTTTGGCACGGCTTCTCTGGTAGAAGGAATGATCGCTCGAATGGAGCAGGAGCTGGGTACAGGCTGTGCCGTAGTTGCGACCGGCGATCCCGCGAAAGAGATCCTGCCATACTGCCGGAGAGAGATCCTCTTCGATGAACATCTGACACTCAAAGGCCTCTGGCTGCTTTATAAGAAAAATGCATGAAACGAGGAACCGTTCCCGGCTCCCTGCGCTGACTTGTGGCGACTGCCCGGGGCCGGAGGAGATGGAAGCCCGTGAGGAACATTCAGATACGTTATTATTCGGATTTGTTGAAAATGCCCTTTGACTTCTTGAAATTCGAGTGATAATATACAAAACAGTGTGTGGCGTAAGCGTAAATGATCAGCCCCTGTCAAGGTAGACAAGCAAAATAAATCAAAAGAGATTACACTGCACTGCGGTGCCGTGGTACCCGCAGATTCTGTATCGCTGCTAAGGCATCAATACAGAATTTGCGGGTTTTAA
>JAFSLL010000002.1 GCA_017448455.1 Oscillospiraceae bacterium
ATCACATCATCATGCGCACGCCGCTCAGCCCGGATGCGATCGTCGAGTACAACAGCAGCACGGGCGCGGCCAGAACGGCCCGGATGCTGGCGGCCAATCAGGAATACGGCGAGAAGCTGCAGGCCACGGCAGACGCGACGACGCTGGAATGGCTCTCCGGCTATGAAAAACCGGACCTGATGAGCTACGTCGCAGAATAAAGCGAAAAGAAACACAAACGCGACTATTGGAAAGCTGCTCAGATCAAATTGATCCGGGCAGCTTTTTGAGTCGTCATACGTCTTGTGGATCAATTTTCCGAAAAAACACGCTTTCTCTCGGTGCAGCCAGGACCGCGCGGATGCTGGCCGCCAACCAGGAGTACGCCCAGAACCTGCAGGCCACTGCCGACGCTCTGGAGCTGGAATGGCTCCCGGGCCATGAACAGCCGGATCTGATGAACTTCGTTGCGGAGTAAGTCAGCAAAAAGAAACACAAACGCGACTATTGGAAAGCTGCTCAGATCAAATTGATCCGGGCAGCTTTTTGAGTCGTCATACGTCTTGTGGATCAATTTTCCGAAAAAACACGCTTTCTCTTGACGAATCAGGCAGATGTCCTTTATAATGTCGGATGTCGTATGTGACAAGAAGGGTGTGTATACCATGGATAATCTCTTTAAAACGGTACAGCAGCACAAAGAACTTTCTCTGTCAGAACGGGTTGCGGAACAGATCAGCGACTTGATAAAGGAACAGAATATCGGGATTGGGGACAAACTCCCGAACGAGTTTGAGCTGGCAGAAAACCTGAATGTCGGACGCGGAACGATCCGAGAGGCCGTGAAGCTGCTGGTTGCGCGCAACTGCCTGGAAATTCGCCGTGGAAAAGGCACCTTTGTGACCGAGAAGATTGGCCAGGTGACCGATCCGTTGGGATTTGAGTTCGTTGCGGATAAGGTCAATCTGGCAACGGAACTGTACGAAGTGAGAATGCAGATTGAGCCGTGGATCGCCTCTCTGGCAGCGAAACGGATTCAGGAAGAGGAAAAAGAGGAACTGAAAAAGCGCTGCGCGGCTGTGGAGGAGTGTATCAATGCCGGTATTGACCACTACGAGGCGGATAACGCTTTCCACCAATACATAGCACGGTGTACCCACAACAGTGTTCTGGCCGAGATCAGCTCTATTATTACCTACAGCGTCCGTCTGTTTACCCGGTTTAAAGATCCGAGGATTCTCAAAGACACCATAAGAACACACAAAGCGGTTGCTGATGCAATCTGTGCCAATGATGCAGTTTGGGCCGAAAAGAGCATGCGGGAACATATTGCAGCGAACCTGGACTGCATCAACCAATTAAAGGAGACGGAGAACGCAAAGTCGTAAACGTGAATAGCCTTGGCAAATTATACAAAGAAAAGCAAGTAAAATTGGTGAAATCTACAAAAAACAGAAGAAAGAAAAAACACTGTTGACAAAAGCCATTCAACAGTGTTATTTTATTACCGAGGCAGGACGTCGGACGTCGTTCGTGCTACATCATACTATGCGGATGCTCCGCAGGAAAGAGGTTTCTTATGAAAAAGCGTTTACTCTCCGCGCTCCTCATCTTAACGCTCGTCTTCGCCATCGCCGGTGCCACACCTGCGTTCGCGGCGGACAAAGCAATCACCTTCAAGCTCGCCATGGTCGACAATGAGCAGTCCAACTACTACAAAGGCGCACAGGCGATCGCAGCATCTGTTGAAGAAGCTACCAACGGCGCCATCAAGATCGATGTCGTTGCCGGCGGCACCCTTGGCGGTGAAGCCGATACCCTCGACATGGCAATCCAGGGCGACCTCGCCATTGCCAGCGCAGCAAACTCCGTTCTGGCTAACTACATCCCCGAGATGGCAATCCTTGACCAGGCTTTCCTGTGGGATTCTCAGGATCAGGCCAACTATGCCGTACAGAACGAGCTGGGCGCTCTGATCAATGAGAAGGCCGAAGCCCTTGGCATTCACGTGATCGGCTACATGGAATCCGGCTTCCGTGATGTCTTCTCCAAGAAGCCCATCCAGAGCATTGATGATTTCAAAGGTGTAAAAATCCGCACCATGCAGAACAAGGGCCAGCTGGCCGCTTTCACCTCCTTCGGTGCCAACCCGGTCGCCCTTGCTGCCGGTGAGCAGTTCACCGCTCTTCAGCAGGGAACCATCGATGCCTGCGAGAACGCTGTCTCCAACTGCTGGGTCAACAAGTTCTATGAAGCCGGTGTCAACTCCGTCACCAATACCCACCACAGCTTTGTCTACATCCCCCTGTGCATGAGCGACAACGCCTGGAACCAGATCCCCGATGATCTGAAAGAGACCTTTGTTGAAGCCGTTTGGGCCGGCTGCGAGCAGCAGTGGCAGTTCCTGAACGAGGCCAACGAAGAGGCGGTCGAACTGCTGAAGGGTGTCGGTGTCTCCTTCTATGACATCGACCTTGACTCCCTGAAGGAAGCCTATGCCGCCAAGGTTGAAGCAGACGGAACGACCTATGACGAAGCCTGGGTTGCCGCAGTTGAAGCAGCCCGCGCCGCTGTAAAGTAAGTTACAGTTTCCTCCATGTGATGAGCAGACCCTGCGAGGTCTGCTCATCCATTCTACAGACATCGGAAAGGAGAAAAGAGACAGCCCATGAAAGCCCTCAACAAAGTTGTTCGCGGACTGACAGCGGTTGAGCTTGTTGCCTGTGCGTTGACGTTTGCCGTCATGGTCATCTGCTATTTTATCAGCGTCGTCAATCGTAATATTATTCAGGGATCGATGCCCTGGACGGAAGAACTTGCCCTGTACTCTATGGTCTATATGGTGCTGCTGGGGACCGAACTCGGCCTCCGCGACGGTACCCAGGTCAGTGTGACCGCACTGACCAGCAAGCTGGAGGGAAAACGCTCCGGAAAGATTCTTGAGATTATTGCACGAGCGATCGTGATTTACTTTGTCTTTATGATGTTTACAAACGGAAATGCTCTGGTTGCCAAGCAGATTAAGACTGCCCAGACCAGCCCCGTTATGAACATCCCGATGTACATACTGTATCTGTCACTGTCAATTTCATTTGGCCTGATGATGGTTACACAGACACTGATGCTGATCGGCCGTATTTTCAATCTTCCGATGGAATCCATCACCAAAGTCGACGAGATCATCGATACGATCTTTAGCGGCAAGAAAAAGGAGGCAGAGGAAAAATGAACGCTGGTGTTATTCTGTTTCTGGTTTTTGCCGTCTGCATCGTAATCGGCGTCCCGATTTCCATTTCTCTGGGTGTGGGATCCCTGGCAGCCGTTATCTTTGGCGACCTCGGTGTATCTCCTGCCGTCA
>JAFSLL010000254.1 GCA_017448455.1 Oscillospiraceae bacterium
CGTGGTGATCAGCTTCTTCCCGGTGCTCGAACAGATAACCGAGTGCATAGAGAATCGCCACACGCATGGTTTCCCGGACAGAGGTCAGGTCGGGCCGGTCATCGTCGTTATTGATTTCTTCCCAGCGTTCATCCGACAGCCGCGCCACATCCGCGCAGAGCCTGCCTGCAGAGGCAAGGAGGATGCCGACCATGGCATCCTCATCCGCCGTATCCACCCGGAGATACTCCTTGGCTTCATCAAGAGAAATCAGAGCCATGGCCGGTCACCTCCGTTTCTTATGCGCTGGCCGTGCCGGTGCCGAGAGCCATGACCTGCATGGCCTCGGGCAGGATCAGCTTGCCGTCGACACGCTGCGTGCCGATGAAGCCCACCTGATCGGTGACAGCATAGAGCTCATTCAGACGACGGAGGGTGCGATTGGTGCGGTCGGCAATCCAGTAATAATTGAAATCACCGAAGAGCAGGACCTTCTTGTTCTTGTCGGTGGTGGCGTTGCCGGTGATGGCGGGCATATAGCTGCTGGTGTGGATCGGTCTGCCGAGGATGGTGTCAGGCTTGGCAATATCCAGACTCGGCTTCCAGATGTAATTGCCGTTCAGATCCTTCAGCAGCATCAGCTGGAGCAGCAGGGTCTCGTTGCACAGGAAGGAAGCCTTTCTGCGATACGGAGCCTTCAGGCTGTAATACAGCTTATAGATGTTGTCAAAGTGGACGGTCTGGGCATTCGCCGTGGTGTTGCCCGCCGTGGCCGTCACACTGGTGAGGATGCCGGTGGGCTGGCTGGGAGTGGTCTGCGGATTGGCGGACGGGCCGGTGCCGTTGATGAAGGCATCCTCCTCCGCATTTCCGAAACGAACGCCGAAACGCTGCGCGATATACGCGGCAATGTCGAAAGCGGAGTCGTTCAGGAGCTCGTTGCTGACCTTCACCATGCAGCCCAGCTTGTACGCGGAGAGCGTCTCCTGCGCGAAGGTCATGTCGGATTCCTGAATGGCAGCGCCCTCTTCGATCCAGGAGGCGGAGCCGGTATCGGTCGCCAGCGGGATGATGCGGGAGCCGGAATTGGTCCTCATGACATGAGCCATAGTGCGGAAGATGTTGTTCTCCTCAAGGCCCTGAATCAGCTGGCGCTCGAACTCGTCGGGGACGGTGTAGCCGCCGTTCTGGTCGACGCCTACAGACAGCGCATCCCGGACCTCGGGAGAGCTGTGGCCGCGCATCATGTTCCAGAAGGCTTCACCGTACTCGGCAGTGGCAGTCGGACGGAGATTGGCCTTGCGCTTATCCGCCTTGGGATCTGCATGCACGGGAGCGGAAGTGGCAGCAGACAGCTTGGCGTCCATTTCCATCTGGTCCTCCAGACGCTTGATCTCCTCGCCCAGCGCTTTGACGTCATTCGCCATCTTTTCATACTGCTCGACAGCATTGGCCTCGACGAGACCGTTGGCATCACGGTGTTCCTCCAGAAACGCCTTAGTCTGCTCCCACAGGGTATTGCGCTTATTGCGCAGTTCAAGAATTTTACTCATTATCTTTTCCTCCAAAAATGAAAATGGTCATGAAAAAACAGGGCTCTCATTTCAGAAAGTCCAGTTGATTCATCAGAATCTGATAGGGCACGGCCCCCTCCGCGGTCTTGCCGTCCATGCCGATCGTCGGCGCAGCCGGTTCCGATGCCGGAGGCTCTTCCCCGGCAGTATCGCTTACGCAGAGCCTGTTCAGGATCGCCTGATCCATCAGCCTGCCGGAATACATCTGCGCTGTGACGGCCACAGGCTCAGCATCCTCTTCCGGCTCCGCATCCGGTTCAGGTTCCTTCCCGTCATAGAGCACCTCATCGGCAAAGCCCAGCTCCACAGCCTTTTTCGCGTTCATCCAGGTCTCGTTGCTCATAAGCTCCGCGATCTTGTTATGGCGCAGGCCGGTCTTGGCGCTATAGGCGTTGATGATGCTCTCCTTCACTTCATTCAGCGTTTCGATCGCCTTTTCCATGTCCTTCGTATTCCCCATCGCGATGGTAGAAGGATCGTGGATCATCAGAAGTGCCGTCGGAGACATCAGGACCCTGCTGCCCGCCATCGCGATCACCGACGCTGCAGACGCTGCAATAGAGGCGATCTTCACCGTGACCGCGCCAGCGTACTCCTTCAGCATGGTATAGATCTCGGCGGCAGCAAATACGTTGCCTCCGGGCGAGTTGATCCAGACCGTGACGTCGCCCTCCTCGGCCTCCAGCTCGTTCCGGAAATCCTGAGGCGTGATCTCCGTGCCCCAGAAGCTCTCGTTATCGATCGGGCCTTCCAGCCGGAGCACGCGGCCCCCGCCGTCGTCACGAATCCAGTTCCAGAATTTGTTCATACCGTTCTCCTATCCGGTAAGAGCACGAGGCGTGATCTTACCCATCATTTCATTTGTTTTTGCAAACTCCCCAAAATAAGAAAGAGCATACTGATCGTATGCCCTCGCCGCTTCTTCTCTGGTGTCAAAGGAGCCGATGTGGATGTGCCTGCCGTCAGCCGTGATCTCGGCACGCCACTTGTTTCGGTCGCTGGCCCAATACACACCTTTGAGTCCGCATTTATTGTTCTTTTGGGTATGGATATTCCGCGCGTTCCCGGCATAGTCCGTGAGACGCATGTTCCTCCTGCGGCAATTATCCTTATTGCCGTCGATATGATCGACCAGCATGCCCGCAGGCGGATTCATGATCAGCCGGTGCAGCGTGATATGGCTGTTCCGCTTTCCGCAGGAGGCGGAGTAATACCCCTCGCTGGTCTTAGCCCAGCGGTATCTGCTGACCACCGGGTAATCCTGAATGTCGATCAGAAAAGAATTCCCATTCGGCAGCAGGCACTCGGCATAGCCGGGATAGAAGCACTAGTGGCCGTAGTTGCACGCGCCGCCGGTCAGCCGCCCTCTCAGGAGCTCCGAGGCAGGCAGATCGATCTCCCTGCCGCAGGAGCACCGGCAGTGCCATGTGGAGCCGCCATTGGCGCATTTTCTATACAGCCGCACGACGGTCAGCTCTCCGAATTGACAGCCGGTCAGATCGTTAAACTCGCCCATTGCTGTCACCTCGCTTTTTCGGCTGC
>JAFSLL010000255.1 GCA_017448455.1 Oscillospiraceae bacterium
ATTCGAACCCACGGCCCGTTGCCGGGTCACCGGTTTTCAAGACCGGCTCCTTAAACCGCTCGGACATCTCTCCGAATTTGCTCAAATAAAATACCATATATTTTTGTGTTTGTCAAGGCTGAATTTCACTGGAACGACTTTTTCAAAAAACAGAAAAGTTTTTCTTGATTTTTCGGAATAATGTGGTATAATACCATGCGTATGGAGGCTTAGCTCAGCTGGTTAGAGCGCCTGCTTCACACGCAGGAGGTCACTGGTTCGAGTCCAGCAGTCTCCACCAAAAAGAGAGGATCGCTGCTTGCGGTCCTCTCTTTTTGAATATAATCAGAACTGCGAGCGCTTGTAATTGAAGACGATCCATGATAAAATCAAATCACAAAACGATCTGAGGAGGCGGCTTATGGAGAACGCAATTCAGAGGATGACAAACGAAATTGTCAGGATTATGGACGGAGAGCTCTGCGGCGTCTGGCTGTACGGAAGCGTGGTGCTGGACGATTTCCGCCTGGGCTGGAGCGATATTGATTTTGTGGCGCTTTCCCGGGGAGGGATCTCTGAAGCGCAGGCGGAAAAGCTGCTCTTTCTGCGGCAGGAGCTGAAAAAAGAGGAACCGGAAAACCTATATTATCGTTCCTTTGAAGGCGTCATTGCCGGCCTGAAGGAATACCGCGGCCGATCCTTCCGCAGACTGGTCTATTGGGGAACGAGCGGACAGAGGATCACAGACCGCTGTGAACGGGACTGCTTTTCCGAACTGGAATTGGCGAAATACGGCAGAGCGGTTTACGGCGATCAGCCCTGGCCCTTCCCTGCCCCGGGCAGAGAGGCATTGAGGACAGCGGTTCAAAGGCATTATGAATCGATCCGGAAATGCGCGGTTCAAACAGATGAAAGCCTCTACTCCTGCGGCTGGCTGCTGGATATCGCCCGCTGCGTCTACACCCTGCGATATCACGATGTGTTTGCCAAAACACAGGCCGGAGTTTGGGCTTTGGAGGAGCGGCTCTTTTCCGATGAGGAGCCGCTGAAAAGGACTCTGGAGCTCCGGCGGGATCCCCTGTCCCGCAAGGACAGCGAAGAAGTGAAACAGTGGCTGAGGGGGCTGGGGCCGACAGTCCAAAGCTATGCGGATGTGCTGGAACGGGAGCTGACGCGGGAATCTGAAACAAGCAGATGAAGAAATATGAATTTTATATAGGAATCGCCCAAAACCGGGTTGACTTTTTCAGAATGTTTTGATAAAATGAGCTTGTATGTAAGACAACTTGAAAAAGTTGTCAGACAACCTCTTGGGAGGGATTGACACGTGAAACAGTACTGGGTACTTGTTGGCAGCTTTGGCAGCGGCAAAAGCGAGCTGGCTCTGAATCTGGCTTTGGAAAAAGCCAAGGAGGGCCCCTGTACGCTGGTGGATCTGGACGTGATCAATCCCTATTTTCGTACCAGCGAACGGGGCGACGTGCTGGAGCCCGCCGGCGTGGAGCTGATCATGCCCCCCTTTGCTCTGGAGAAGATCGAGATCATGGCGCTCTCCGCCAGGGTCTATTCCGTCTTCGCCCCCGGCGAGGGCAATGTGATCTTTGACATCGGCGGCGACGATGTGGGCTCCATCGCCCTGGGCCAGTACCGACCCCGCTTTGAACAGATCCCTGCCGACAAGATGCATGTTCTGTTCGTCGTCAATCCCCTCCGCCCCACCGCGGCGGACCTCCCCAGCGCCTTGGACACCCTCTATAAGATCCAGTACGTCTCCCGCCTGTCGGTCACCGGCATCGTCAACAACGCCAACCTGGCGGGCGAGACGGACGTTTCCCATCTTTTGGAGGGTTACGAGCTGGTGAAGGCCCTCTCCCAACAGACCGGCATCCCGGTCTGGGGGACCTGCGGCACAGCGGAGGTTTTGCCGTCCTTTGAAGTTTACGCAAAGGAACACCAGCTTGACCCGGCCTACATCGGCAAATACCAGCCCATCGAAATCATGATGCACCGCAGCTGGGACAAGTTCCTGAAGGAAGGACTGTGAATATAGGCAATAGTTAAATAGGCAATAGGCAATAGGAGATCAACGGAGAGGCAATAGGAGATCAACGGAGAGGCAATAGGAGATCAACGGAGAGGCAATAGGAGAATGAAAGAGTTTTCATGGAGGATTATCGGGATTTACTTGTTTGGCAAAAAAGCATGGAACTTGTAAAGCAGGTTTACATTGTGACAAGGCTTCTGCCACAGGAGGAAGACTTTGTGCTGACAAGTCAGCTTCGCCGTGCGGTCAACTCTATCCCGTCCAATATTGCCGAAGGTTATGGGCGCCATTCCCGCAACGATTATCTTCGTTTTCTGAACATAGCCCGAGGTTCCAAGAATGAATTTGAAACGCAGCTTCAAATTTGCCTGATGCTAAACTATTTGAAACCCGAAGCCATTGCCGTCGCACAGTCTGTTTGTACAGAAGTCGGCAAAATGCTGAATGCCCTGATTGCTTCCATAGATAATGCTTGATATTATTCAGGCAAAAAACAACAAGTAGAATATCCAGACGAATATACAAACCACACCCAGCTATTCGCGTCCCCTATTGCCTGTTGCCTATTGCCTGTTGCCTAACCAAGTCGTTTTATTGGAACACCCAATTTAACAATAACGAAAGCGAGGAACTGCCATGACGAAAGTTATCATCCAGGAAGACGTCTGCAAGAGCTGCGGCCTTTGCGTGCGTCTGTGTCCCAAAGGCGTGCTGGCGCCCCAGACGAGCCACCTGAACGTCAAGGGTTACTACCCTGTCGAGGTGGCCCATCCGGAGAACTGCATCGGCTGTATGTCCTGCGCAATGACCTGCCCGGACGTCGCCATCATCATCGAGAAATAGGAGGTACGTATGGCTAAGAAACTGATGAAGGGTTGCGAAGCCATAGCCGAGGCCGCGATCCAGGCGGGCTGCCGCTTCTTCTTCGGCTATCCCATCACCCCGCAGAATGACATTCCCGAGTACATGTCCCGCCGTATGCCCCAGGTGGGCGGCTGCTTCCTCCAGGCGGAGAGCGAGCTGGCGGCCATCAACATGGTCTA
>JAFSLL010000256.1 GCA_017448455.1 Oscillospiraceae bacterium
GCTGAAAATCCGGGCGTTTCAGGTCTCCGCCGGAGAAGCCCTCGTCCTCATAGACCTCACAGCCTTCGACCCATTCCGCGCCGAACATGTTCCGGATATACTCCCTGCACAGCTCGATCTGATTGCCGATGCTCTCGCCCTTTCCTGTGAATTTGGATTTGCGGGAGTAGATGGCAATCATGCTTGAGCTCTTTTTCATGTCAATTTCTCCTTGTCTATGAGACTCCCCGGCGGTCTGTGGCGCTGCCGGGCACAAATGCAGGGACTTCCACAGACTCGCACCGATCAGATGGAAGTCCATGGAAGCCCTGCTCCATTCTCTCATTTTCGGAGGGCTGCTTCGGGCCGCCCTCAGATTTGTCGCTAACCCGATCCCGGATCTCGCCGTTTTGCGCGCTGTCGTATGAATTCGAAAACCTCTTCAGCAAAGCCAAAGCCGATGATCGCGCCAAGGCCGTTGCTGATCACATCGTCAATTTCGCAAAGACCGATGCCGGTCAGGGCTTGGACCGCTTCAATCAGGACAGACAAAGCGACCGCCCAAAGCCACCTGAGCCGATGCTCAGGGCAAAACAAGGCTGCTCCAAGCGGTACAAACAGCCAAATATTATTGAGAATATTCTGGCGGAGCAGCTTTGAAGACACAAACTGCCGGTAGGACCAAAACAGTTCGAGTTGAATTTTCGGTGCGCCGCTCTCTCGATACCAAACTGTCATAACTGTGATAAACAGAAGGTAGAAGATCAGGAACGCAAGCCTGCCTCTTTTCCGCGTCAGGACTGCAATGACAGTCAGAATGACGCCGGCCGCAAGAACGATCATCGGGTGCGTATTCAGGTAGTTATCCAGGCGGAATATCGGTTCTCCGTCCTCATCCAGGTATACGCCGCGTCCATTGACGTATTCCACGCCATACTGTCCCCTTCCGATTGTGACCGGCGTTCCTTCCGCGCTGAAATAGCGAACGGAAGCAACGGAACCGTCCTCCGCATAAGTGCGCGTGACCGTCGCGTATCCTTTGCTGTCGTCCATCGGCAGCCCTTCCGCATCCAAATACGTCGTCAGCGTCGTTCTTCCGCTTTTATCATATTCCCGATACAGGCCGTAATATCCGGAATAAACCGCAACGGGTTCTTCCTGCGTGTCGAAATAAAACTCGTATTCTGTTCTTCCCGCCTCATTGTGGGTTCTGGTGATGATCGCATATCCGTTCTTATGGAAGGTCAACTGCCCGTTCTCGTCATAGTAGCGGATCTCACGGACGCGTTTCTTCTCATCGTACTCCCGAAGGCGGCTGTAATAGCCATAGGCATTCCGGACCTGTTCCTCTTCGATGTAATACGTATCCGTCTCGGCAAGACGGCTGTCGTTATACGTTCGGTGGATCGCCTGATAGCCGGATGACGTAATCACCGCCTGTCCGTCCTGATCCAGATAGGTGATGACTTCCGCAAGGCCGTCATAGGTATAAAAATGCGATACCGCGCAGTGGCCGAGAGTTTGAAGCGCAGGCTTCCCTTCCGCGTCAAAATACTGCTCCAGGATCACACGTCCGTCTTCATACGTCCGGATCACCGAAGCATAGTGTTTATCCGTCGCGTAGCTAAGCTTTCCGTTCGCGTCCACATAATCTGTTCTTATCGTGTTTCCGTCCTCGGTCTTTTGGGTACGGAGGGAGCTCGAGGGAAGGCCGGAAGCAGGCGCTTCCCGCACGGAAAAAACGGTGAAGGTGATGAGCAAAAGGAAAACAAGTACGCAAACCGTTTTCTTCATGCACATCACCTCCGGCACTACATGTTATTCAGTTATTTGCTTTTTATGCCGCCTCACCGATTTCCGTACATTTTCTCGTAGTAGTTCTGGTATTCGCCGCTGATAATCTCTTCCCACCAGGCTTTGTTGTCGAGATACCACTGGATGGTCTTTTTGATTCCATCCTGGAACTTCGTCTCCGGCAGCCAGCCCAGCTCGTTGTGGATCTTGGTCGGATCAATGGCGTATCGCAGATCATGTCCCTTCCGGTCGGTCACATAGGTGATGAGGGATTCATCCTTCCCAAGCTCCTTGATGATCAGCTTCACAATATCGATATTCCGCATTTCGTTGTGGCCGCCGACATTGTAGACCTCGCCGATCCGTCCCTTGCGAACAATCAGGTCGATGGCCTTGCAGTGATCCTCCACATAGAGCCAGTCCCGGACGTTCAGGCCCTCGCCGTAGACAGGCAGGGGCTTATTGTTCAAGCAGTTCGCGATCATCAGCGGGATCAGCTTCTCCGGAAAATGGTAGGGGCCGTAGTTATTGCTGCAGCGGGATATGGTGATCGGCAGATCATAGGTCCTGTGATAGGCCTGCACCAGCAGATCCGCTCCGGCCTTGGAGGAGCTGTACGGAGAGGAGGTGTGGATCGGCGTCTCTTCTGTAAAGAACAGGTCCGGGCGGTCCAGCGGCAGGTCGCCATAGACCTCATCGGTGGACACCTGGTGATAGCGCACGTTGCCGAAGGTCCGGCAGGCGTCCATCATCGTCGCAGTGCCGAGGATGTTCGTCTGCAGGAAGATGCCGGGGTCCTCGATGGAACGGTCTACGTGGCTCTCCGCCGCGAAATTGACCACAACGTCCGGCTTTTCCTCCTCGAAGAGGGCAAAGACGCCCGCTCTGTCACAGATATCCAGCTTGACAAAGCGGAAATTCGGATCGTCCATCACAGGCGCCAGGGTGCTCAGGTTGCCGGCATAGGTCAGCTTATCCAGGCAAACGATCCGATCCTCAGGATGCGCCTTCCGCATGTAAAAGATGAAATTGGAGCCGATAAATCCGGCGCCGCCGGTTACAATCAATGTCATAGCCTTTTCCTCACAGTATAATTTTGCCTTCCAGAACCGCCTTCAGATGCTCGCCATAGGGGCTCTTGCCGTAACGCTTGGCGCTTTCCTGCAGTTTCGCGGCGTCGATCCATCCGGACCAATACGCAATTTCCTCCGGGGCGGAGATTGTCATGCCCTGATACTGCTCGATCATGCACACAAAGTTCGTAGCCTTGCGCAGGCTGTCAAAGGTTCCGGCGTCCATCCACGTGAAGCCGCGGCCGAGAAGCTGCGCGCCCAATCTGCCTTCCTGGAGATACATGTCATTCAGCGTCGTGATTTCCAGTTCGCCTCTTTTGCTTGGCTTCACCTGCGCCGCCTTTTCGCTGACGCCGGCCGGATAGAAGTAAAGCCCGACGATCGCATAGTTGCTCTTCGGCTCCTTCGGCTTCTCCTCCACAGACAGCACGGTGACAGACCCGTTTTCCGTTCCCTTTTCATGGCGCGAGAATTCCATGACGCCAAAGCGCTTCGGATCCTCCACATAGTAACCAAAAACGCAGGCCTGACCCTTCTCGGCCATTACTTTCGCGTCATGCAGTTTGTGGCCGAGACCGTTGCCGTAGAAGATGTTGTCTCCCAGGATCATCGCGCAGGGATCGTCGCCGATGAACTCCTTACCGATCAGGAACGCCTGGGCGATCCCTTCCGGCTTCTCCTGAACGGCATAGCTCAGGTTGACGCCGAACGCAGAGCCGTCTCCCAGAAGCTGCTTGATTCTCGGGGTATCCTCCGGCGTGCTGATGATCAGGATGTCCCTGATCTTCGCCAGCATCAGCGTGGAAAGGGGGTAATAGATCATGGGCTTATTGTAGACGGGCAGAAGTTGCTTTGACGTAACCATGGTCAAAGGGTACAGCCGCGTGCCGGAACCACCGGCGAGGATGATACCTTTCATTTGTGAGACTCCTTTTCTCATTTATTTGTTATGAAACATGCGGTCAAGCCTTTGCTTTTTTCTTTTTCCTGAACAATCCCAAAATCTTATCTTTGTTCCGATATCCCACGTACAAAACCGCCGCGCCGTAGACGACAACCAGTACGTATCGGATAATCGGACTCCACCCATAGAGCGCAATCATCGCTCCAGCCACGATAAATACGCCAAGTATAATTTTCAGAATATAGCCAATGTCGTACACATGGTCCAGCTTCATTCGTTTGACCATATAATAATGTAAGCCAAGCAGAAGGATATAACCGACTAATGTTGTATAGGATGCGATAATATGACTGTGTTCCGGATTTAAGGGAATCAAGATAAGGTTCAGAATGATATTGACGCCAGCCGCAATGATTGTCGCAATCGCGACGCCGATCGTTTTTTTCTTGTAGAACTCAATGTTCACATACATGCGATAGATCAGCTGGATGACGCAGCTTGCAATCAGCGGAGGTAAGCAATACACCGCTCCGGAATACTGTTTTCCTCCCAAAATCCAAATGATTTCCGGGGCCAACAGCAAAACACCGACAATCAAAACAGAGTAGACCGCGATATATATCTTTGCAGTTTTCCTAATCGCTGTATAATTCTCATGGTGCAGGCTTTCCAGCAGCCATGGGGCAATGGCCTTATTCATGGAATCAAAAATAAGCGACGCAATATGATAGGCACTGTATGCAATACTGTAAACCGCAGTGTACTCTCTTCCGCTGATTTGTGTTATGATGATTCTGTCCGACGAGCTCAAAAGATGCATCGACAGGGCATGAGGCACCAGCGGAATGCAGATGACGCAGGCGTATTTCCAATACTCCGTTTTTATTCTCTTACCTTTGATGGCAAGGTATACAAAAATGATTCCTCCAATCGCGATATGAGGCGCATAATTGCCGATGACGCGCCCCATGAGCTTATCCTGCATCGTCAAGACTAAAACCACCGAGAGCGCAAGGGAGGCAACAATAAACAGGCCGGTTATAGCAACATATGTTTTATATTTGTAAAACGCTCTGTGTTTTGTTATGAGCATGGAATATGCCGGTGTACATAAAAGACTGATAAACATAATGTGGATAAAGCGCATATCCATATCAAACAGGGAAGTAAAAAACGACGGAAACAGGCAAACAACGCCGTAACACAGCAAGGTCCAAAGCGTGGAAAAGGAAAGGATCGACCAGATATACGAGTCAATATCATCCTCGTGCTCCAGCTTGGAGCGAATGATCGACTGAGATAGTTCAAATGCCGTCAATACGCTGATAATGGAAGCCCAGGAAACCATATTACTGAAGCTTCCAAGCTCCGCCTTTGTAAGCAATCGCGCAAAAATAGGCGTTGTGATAAATGCCAGTCCGCGGAACATAAAATTGCAGACCGTAAACCACAACCCGGCTTTTGCAACAACAGCAGAGCTGCGGGGCTGTTTAAGTTCACTCACAATAATAACCTCTTTTCTCAAGCAGTCCACGACGCCTGGACAATGCGCTTGTTTCTTCGATTACAATAATACTGATTGACGCCGATCGCGATACAGATCCAAAAGCTCTTCGTTGACCAAAA
>JAFSLL010000025.1 GCA_017448455.1 Oscillospiraceae bacterium
GACGAAGATGGTCACGATCTTCTCGCCGCGGTGGGCGGCGTGGACGATCTCCGCGGTACCGATGGAGGCGAGGTCGCCGTCGCCCTGATAGGTGAAGACGAGGGTGTCGGGCTTGGCGCGCTTGGCGCCGGTCGCAACCGCAGGGGCGCGGCCGTGGGCCGCCTCATACATATCCATATTGAAGTAGTCATAGGCAAAGACGGAGCAGCCGACCGGCGCGACGCCGAGGACGTTGCCGGCTTCCAGCTTGCCTTCCTGAATCAGCTCATCAATGGACTCGGCAACCAGACGGTGGATAATGCCGTGGTTGCAGCCCGGGCAATAGTGAAACTGTTTGTCTGTCAGGAGTTTGGTTCTTTCAAATACAACTGCCATCTTACTGAACCTCCTTCAACATCTCAAGAAGCTTCTCGCGAAGCTCCGCCGTGGTCGGGAACTGGCTGCCGAAATGACCGAAGAAGTCGATCGGCTTCTTGCCCTCGATGGCGAGCCGGACATCCTCGAGCATCTGGCCCTCGTTGACCTCGGTATCCAGAACTGCCTTCACCTGCGGGGCGCAGCAGGTCTCCCTCAGCGCGTCATACGGGAAGGGCCATACGCTGATCGGGCGGAACAGACCGATTTTGTAGCCCTCGGCGCGCATCTGATCCACAACCGTTTTGACGATACGGGCAACTGTGCCGAACGCGGTGACGACGATCTCCGCGTCCTCCGTCTTGTAGCACTCCCACAGCTGCTCGTTCTTCTTCGCCTCGGCGTACACCGCCTGCAGGACGTCGTTGTGCTCGGAGAGGGACTCGGTGTCGATATAAATGGAGTTGATGACGCCGCGCTTCTCGGGGTCGTCGCCCGGCTTCCAGCCGGTGCAGGCCCAGGGCTTCTTCTCCGGATCGACTTTGTAATCCACCATCTCGGGCATCTCGACCGGCTCCATCATCTGCGCGATGATACCGTCGGCGAGGAAGAGGACCGGCATGCGGTACTTCTCCGCCTTCTCGAAGGCGAACATCATGATGTCGATCGCTTCCTGGACGGAGCTGGGGGCATAGGTCAGCAGATGATAGTCGCCGTTGCCGCCGCCCTTGACGCCCTGGAAGTAGTCGCCCTGAGAGGCCTGGATGTTGCCGAGACCGGGGCCGCCGCGCATGACGTTCAGGATGACGCAGGGCAGCTGCGCGCCCGCGCAGTAGCTGATGCCTTCCTGCTTCAGGGAAATACCGGGGCTGGAGGAGGAGGTGATGACGCGCGCACCGGTACCGGCAGCGCCGTAGACCATGTTGATCGCCGCGACTTCGCTCTCGGCCTGGAGGAAGCAGCCTCCGACCTCGGGCATGCGCGCGGACATGTACTCAGGAATCTCGGTCTGGGGTGTGATGGGGTATCCGAAGAAAAAGCGGGCGCCGGCGCGAATGGCGGCTTCCGCGATCGCTTCGCTCCCCTTCATAAGAGTCAATGACATATTCGTTCCCTCCTTAGTCTCTTTCGATCCGGATCGCTACATCCGGGCAGGTACGCGCGCAGGACGCGCATCCGATGCAGTCTTCGGGTCTCGCGAACTCTGCCGGATGATAGCCCTTCGCGTTGAGCTTGGTTCTGGAGAGCTCCAGCACGTTCTTCGGACATGCCCGAACGCACAGGCCGCAGCCTTTGCAGACCAGCTCATTGATGGTTACTGTCACTTTTGCCATAACTCTACCTCTTTCCTTATGATGATATTGTTCGTGGTAGTTTATTGAATCCGCTCCTGCGGGGTTTTACAGATATTCCAGCTGCTGCGGGCGCTTCTCGGAGAGGCTGCTGATCCAGCTGTTCCAGTCGCGCTTCATGTAGATGTCGATCGGCAGCGGGATTCCGACATACTTTGGATCGTGCCCGCCTTCCGCCAGAAACTGCTCCAGCAGTTCCTTCCTTCCGGAGGTGTACTTCACCGGAACGCCGGTCCGCTCCGAGACTTCCCGGATAATTTCATACCCGTCATGCAGCTCCTGCGCGGTCGTCATCTCGGCGAGGTTGGTGTTGTTGATCATCCCCGTGATCTTCAGGCGGGAATGCACCTCCATCTCCTCCTGCAGGCGGATCACCTTCTCCACCGTTCCGGCCAGCGGTCTGCGGATGTTGACGACATTCAGGACCTCCAGAGCACCGTCGGACAGCGCCATAAAGTCCTGGTAGTAGCGCCCGAGCGCCGTGGAGCCGACCGCATCGCCACCGACATCAAAGATGACCGTGTCCCAGTCCATCGCGAAGGCGGACTGCACCTCCGCTGGCAGAGAGAGCGTCTCGATGCCGGAGTTGGCGAAGTTCGGGGACACCAGGCGGATCTCCTTCATCTCAACCTGCTTGCCGCGCTCGGTCAGACGAAAATAGGTGTTGACCATGTCCAGGTCCAGCAGCTCCGTCCGCTCTCCGCGCTCTGCCGCCGCAAACGCGAAATTCAGCGCCAGCTCAGACTTTCCGCTGCCGTAATTCCCGATCAGGACAATCATTTTCTTCATGCCGACGCCTCCAGAAACCGCTCATTTTCCATTTCTATTGTAGCATTTTGTCAAATTGTTCGTCAATGAGCAAAATCAACAGAAAACCACCGTTGTTAATTGCAAAGTGACGAATTATTTTATGTTTTGCTTTTGATCGGATGCACAATTTCGCATTTTTAAAAATTTTTGCGTTTTAATCAGCCTTTTTAATTCCTGCCAATTTGGTAGGAATTTATCTTGCTGCTCTCCGTTCTCGGACATAAGAAACGGCCTCCCGCTTTCTTTGATCCGCGGGAGGCCGGGTATTGATTCATGGGTGTTTTCCGAGCTGCCAGAAAGCGACCGCGCCGGCGGCGGCGACATTCAGCGAGTCCACTCCGTGCGACATGGGGATGCGCACGGTATAGTCGCAGTCGGCGATGGTCTGCTCCGCCAGGCCGTCACCTTCCGTTCCCAGAATGACGGCAAGCTTCTTTTCCGCCATCAGCGGCGGGTAATCGATGCTGACAGAATCCTCCTTCAGCGCCATCGCGGCAGTCCGGAAGCCATAGCGTTTCAGGAGCGCCATTCCCTTTTCCGGCCAGTCTGTCAGCTCCTCGCCGATCCATGCCCAGGGAATCTGAAAGACGGTCCCCATGCTGACGCGGATGCAGCGCCGGTAAAGCGGGTCGGTTGACGCCGGTGTCAGGAGAACAGCATCCATCCCCATCGCCGCGGCGGAGCGGAAGATCGCCCCGAGGTTGGTGGGGTTCATCACATCTTCCAGCACCACCACGCGCTCCGCCGTCCGGAGGAGCTCTTCCGCCCCCGTCAGCGGCGGCCGCTTCATGGCGCAGAGCACCCCGCGGGTAAGCGGAAAGCCGGTCAGCTGGTTCAGCACCGCCTCCTCGGCGATATAGACCGGCACATCGCCGCAGCGCGCCAGGATCTCCTGTCCTTTTTCGCGCCCGTCCAGCATTTTCGGCAGCATCAGAAGCGACACCGGAACGCAGCCGCCTTCCAGCGCCCGTTCAATCACCTGCGGACTCTCCGCGATGAACAGGGAGTTTTCGATCCCGTGGCTGCTCCGGAGCTGCGTCTCCGTCAGGCGGGCATAGATATCCAATTCCGGTGCGTGAAAGTCACGAATCTCTGTAAACACATGCATGGTTCTTCTTCCTGTCTGGTCCTCATTCTTTTCTGTCTGCCTGTGAGTGTATCACATTCATCATTTTGCCGCAACGCTTTTCCCGCCCGCCCCGGCTTTTTCGACAGCTGTCAAAACAGTGTATGGACACCTCTTTTATAAGCGTTCGTTAAAAAAGTACTTCTAACGAAAAAACGGCCCGTTTTTTGTGCAAAACGACCAGTTCAGCCGATTTATTTTGATTATGAATTGACTTTTTATTGGAAATTCTATATAATATCTGGGAGTGATACTGTGGAAAATCATGGTATATTTTATAATCATTTTTTACAGAAGGGAGTAAACACTTCATGAAGAAAGCAGCAAAGAAGATTCTGTTCCTCGTATGCTTTGGCGGCTGTGCCTACCTGCTCGGCAAGCTGGTGCAGAGGGAAGAAGTCAAGCAGAAGCTGTTCGAGGTGCTTGGCGAAGACACCTACCTCGCCATTCAGGACAAGGCCTATCTTCTCGGCGATCTGCTCATGTGGCCGGTTGACTTTGTCAGAGCTCTGCTTCCGTAATAAACGCGGAAAGATTATTTTGAAAAGGAGTTAATTTATGAATCCGAAATACGAGCCCCTATTTACTCCGTTCAAAATCGGAGAGGTAGAAATTCCCAACCGTATCGTGCAATGTTCCATGGGCGGCACCACCCTGTTCGGATGGCTGGAGCCGTCACACTTCGACCTCGAAGGTGCGGACTTCCTGCTCAAGCGCGCCAAGGACGGCGTCGGCCTGGTTCTCCCCGGCATGCAGGTCATCCGCGATACCATGGGACGCAAGTGGCTGGACTCCAACCGTCAGATGTACAGAGTCCTGAAGCCCTACATGGATGAGTATCACAAGACCGGCAGCAAGCTCTTCATTCAGCTGGCCGGCGGTTTCGGCCGTTCCATGGCCGTTACTCCCTGGATGGCGGCGCTCGGCAGAAACGACCTGCTGAACAAGCTCGCCAGCCCCATCGTCGACGTTCAGTATGCCTGCGCTTCCGCTTCCGCAACCCCGAACCGCTGGGCAGACAACCTGACTTCCCGTCCCTTCACCATTGAAGAGATTCAGGAGATGGTATGGCACTTCGGCGCCACCGCCAAGAAGCTCCGCGAAGCCGGCATCGACGGTGTCGAAATCCACGCCGTACACGAGGGCTACAACCTCGACCAGTTCGCCATCGCGAACATGAACTTCCGTACCGACCAGTACGGCGGCTCTCTGGAGAACCGTCTGCGCTTTGCCACGGAGATTGTTCAGTCCATCCATGAGCAGGCCGGCGACGACTTCCCCGTCTCCCTGCGTTATTCCGTCCGCTCCTGCACCAAGGGCTGGCGCAAGGGCGCAATGCCTTACGAAGAGTTCGAAGAGTTCGGCCGTGACCTCGCCGAGTCCGAGAAGGCCGTCAAGATCCTGCAGGATGCCGGCTACGCTTTCCTCAACTGCGACAACGGCACCTACGATGCCTGGTACTGGGCTCATCCGCCACAGTACATGCCCGACAACTGCAACCTTGAGGATGTTGAGCACATCCGCAAGTTCATCGACATCCCGGTCGCCTGCGCCGGCCGTATGGATCCGGTCAAGGCCGCGGAAGAGATTGCCGCCGGCCGTCTGGACGCCGTCGCCATCGCCCGTCAGAACCTGGTTGATGAGCACTGGATCACCAAGATCAAGGAAGGCCGCGAGGACGAGATCCGTCCCTGCATCCGCTGCCACAACGGCTGCTTCAACTTCTCCAAGTCCGCAGGCACCGAGAATATGCAGTCCCTGGGCGACTCCCTGCACCTGGCCCGCTGCGCGCTGAACCCGCCCACCATGCAGCACAACCGCTATAAGATCGTCCCGACCAAGAACCCGAAGAAGGTTGCCATCATCGGCGGCGGTGTCGGCGGTATGGAGTCTGCTCTGGTTCTGAAGAAGCGCGGACACAACCCGGTGATCTTCGAGAAGACCGGTGAGCTGGGCGGCCTGTTCCTGACCGCGTCCGCCATGACCTTCAAAGAGAACGACAAGGATCTGATCCGCTGGTACAAGGATGAGATCAAGCGTTACAACATTGAAGTGCGCTACAACACCGAAGTCAACGACCTCGGCACCATCAAGCGCCAGTTTGACGAGATCGTCGTCTGCACCGGTTCCGTTCCCAGAACCATGCCTCAGATCAAGGGCTTCGAGAAGACCATGAACTTCACCGAGCTCCTGAAGGACGGCAAGATCGCGGACGAGAAGCTGCAGACCGTCGTGTTCCTCGGCGGCGGCCAGTCCTCCTGCGAGGCGGCCTATGACATGGTCTACAACTTCAAGAAGAACCCGATCGTTGTCGAGTACGGCAATGACCTGGTCGCGGCACAGGCCACCTGCCTTGCCAACACCTCCTTCCTGCGTGATGCCATGGAGTATCACAAGGTTCCCGTGTATCTGCACAGCACCATCACCGAGATCGGCGACGGCTACTGCATGATCAAGACCCCGGACGGCACCTTTAAGCAGGAGTGCGACGCAGTTGTCAACGGCATCGGCTTCGTCCCGGCTCCGGTCGGTGACAAGGGCGCTCATGTCCACCGCGTCGGTGACTGCGTTGCCATCGGCAACCTGCGTACCGTCGTGTGGCGTGCATGGGACGTCTGCATGCGCATCTGATCCACCCCCAGATCCTGACAATCCTCTCCACCCGGAGAGGATTGTTTTTTATTCCGAAGCAACGCACGACGGGAAAGCCTGCCCCTGCCTTCCGAGGCAGAGGCGCGATCCGTGCTCATTGCCGGGAAGCGCCGCATTCCGGGGATTATGCGGCGACAATGCATATTTTTTCACTTTCGTCCCGGGATTTCGCCATTCCGGCCGGCGTTTTTATGAATATTACCATAGGAATTGCGTGATTTCCTGCATGAAACTGCAAATTCCGTCAATAGACTTTTGTGAGGATTTTTGTTAATATACAGGTTACACCTTCCCGTTTTTTCAGGGAGATGCGTATAAAATCTGAAACAGGAGTTTGATGTCTCATGCAGCTGAATCTTTCCGACAGAATTCTGAAGCCCGATTTTCAGGGCGAGTTCACTGCCTCCATCCTGGCGGCAGCCGCATCCCCTGATCTGATTTCCTTCGCCGGCGGTCTTCCCAACCCCGTCTCCTTCCCCATTCCCGAGATGGAGGCCGCAACAAAGAAGGTTCTGGAAGAGAACGGCGTAACCTCTCTCCAGTATAACGCCACACAGGGCTGGCCGGCCCTGCGCAAATGGATCGCCAAGCGCTACGAGACCATGGGCGTCTACGGTGTTGAGGCAGATGATATCATCGTCACAAACGGCTCTCAGCAGGCGCTCGCCATGTTTGGGCACGCCTTCATCAATGCCGGCGACGAAATTATCGTCGAAGACCCGACCTATCTGGTCGCGCTGCAGTCCTTCCACGTGTTTGATCCCTGCGTGCTGACGGTTACCATGAATCCGGACGGCATTGACTGTGAGGAGCTCGCCAGAACCATTGCCGAGCATCCCAAGGCCAAGTTCGCCTACCTGATCCCGAATTTCCAGAACCCGACCGGTCTGAGTTATTCCCAGGAGGTCCACGACAAAGTCGTCGAAATCATCAAAAACAGCAATGTCATGATCCTTGAGGACAACCCCTACCGTGAGCTCCGCTTTGCCGGCACTGCCACCAACAGCTTCGGCGCGGAGCTGGGCGAGCAGTGCTGCATGCTCGGCACCTTCTCCAAGATCGTCACGCCCGGTATGCGCATCGGCTGGATCTGCGTGCGCAACAAGGAGCTGCGTGCCAAGCTGCTCGGCTACAAGGCAACCGCCGACCTGCACACCAGCATCTTCAGCCAGATGGTTATCGCCCAATACCTCGCGGACAACGATGTCGACGAGCATATCGCCAAAACCAAGGTCCTCTACAAGGCCAAGTCCGACCTGATGGTCTCCTGCCTCAGAAAGTATCTGCCGGCCGGCTGTGAGCTCACGCCGACCGAGGGCGGCATGTTCCTGTGGGTCACGCTCCCCAACAATCTCTCCTCGGTTGATCTGTACCGCAAGGCGCTGGAGAAGGGCGTTGCCATCTGCCCGGGCGATCCGTTCTATGAGTACCAGCGCAATGTCAGCAGCTTCCGGATCAACTACTCTAACAGCACCGACGAAGCCATTGAGAAGGGCATCAAGATTCTCGCGGAAGCCTGCGAGGAGCTCATCAACGAGCAGTAATCCCCCCGAAAATGTCATCAGGCCGCTCTTTCGAGCGGCCTGATTTTTTATTTTTCGCTTTCAATTTCAAGGATCTTGCGGAACTGCGTCTCGTAGAGCTCCCGGTAGGTCCCTCCCAGCGCGAGCAGCTCTTCGTGGCTTCCCTGCTCGGCGATGGCGCCGTCCTTGACGACCAGGATCCGGTCCGCCTTCAGAATCGTCGAGAGCCGGTGTGCGATGACGATGCTGGTCCTGCCCTCCATCAGCGCCTCCAGCGCGTCCTGGATCGCGTTCTCGGTGATGGAATCGAGTGCCGAGGTTGCCTCATCCAGGATCAGAATCTTCGGATCCTTCAGGATGACGCGGGCGATGCTCAGGCGCTGCTTCTCACCGCCGGAGAGCTTCAGTCCGCGGTTGCCGACCATGGTGTCGTAACCGTCCGGCTGGGCGGCGAGGAAGTCGTTGAGGTTGGCGATATAGCAGGCGGCGTCCAGCTCCTCCTGTGTGGCGTCCTCTCTGGCATAGAGGAGGTTCTCGCGGATGGTGCCGTTAAAGAGGTAGCTGTCCTGGGTAACCACACCGATGCAGGAGCGCAGATAGGCGAGGTCAAAGTCCCGGACATCCACGCCTCCGATGCTGACGCTGCCGCTCACCACGTCATAGAGCCGCGGGATCAGGTTGACCACCGTGGACTTCCCCGAGCCGCTCGGTCCGACGATGGCGTACATCTTGCCCGCCGGAACCGTGAAGCTGATGTCCGTCAGCAGCGGCTTCTCCGGGTCGTAGGAGAAGGCGACGTGGTCGTAGACGATGTCGGCGTCCTTCACATCCGGCTTCTGCCCGTCCTCGGGGGAGACAATCGGGTTCTCCATGTCGAAGTAGTCGAAGATGCGGGTGAACAGTGCGAGCGAGCGCGTAAAGTCCACGTGGATGTTCAGCAGGGACTCCACCGGGCGGTAGAGGCGGTTAATAAGTGAGACCGTCGCCGTGATGGTACCGACGGTCAGACCGGGGTCTGAGCGCGCGATGATGAAGTAGCCGCCGGCGAAATAGATGAGCAGCGGTCCGAGCTGGGTAAACATCCCCATCACCACCCGGAACCATCGCCCGCTCTGCTGCTCCTTCAGGTTCAGCTGCGTGACCTGCTCATTCACCGTGACAAAGCGCTTATACTCCCGCTCCTCACGGGCGAAGAGCTTGACCAGCAGCGAGCCGGAGACCGAGAGCGTCTCGTTGATGAGCTGGTTCATCTCGTCATTCTTCTCCTGACTTGCCGTCAGCAGCTCGTAGCGCTTCTTTCCGACGCTCTTCGTCGGCAGCACCAGCAGCGGCAGAATCACGATCCCGACCAGGGCCAGCTGCCAGCTCATCGTAAACAGGGCCACCAGCGTGGTGACCACCGTGGCGATGTTCGATACGATGCTGGAGAGCGTGCCGGAGATCACGGAGCTCACACCGCTGATGTCCGTGTTCATGCGGGTGATGATGTCGCCCTGCTTTTCGGAGGTAAAGAAGGCATGCGGCATATGCTGCAGATGGTCATACATCTGGTTCTTCATGTCGAAGATGATCCGCTGGGAGATCCAGGCGTTGATATGGCTCTCCAGCACGGAGATCACCTGGGAGCCCGTCAACGTCACAAAGGCCATGATCAGCAGCCGGATCAGCAGCGCCATGTTCTTCCCGACCAGGGCCTCGTCCACAATCCGACCCGTAATGACGCTGGGCAGCAGCCCGAGCACGGCGGAGAGCAGAATTGTCAGGAAGACCAGCAGAAACTGCGGCCAGTAGGGAACCAGGTAGGACAGGATCCGCTTCAGCAGCGCGCCGTTGACCACCGGCATGTTTTTCTTTTCTTCTTCTGTTAAAAAGCCCCGGGGTCCGAGGCCGCGTCCCGGCGGTGCCATGCGCATCACTGCCTTCCGGTGAAGATGTTCCTATTGTAAGCGTCCCGCCCGCTTCCGTCAAGAAAAATCACACCGGGCGGCATCACGGGGATGCCGGTCCGGTGTGGTCTGTTTTACTGGGGTGTCGCGCCGCAGCGGCTTATTCGTGATGGCCGTGCAGCGGGTAATGGATGTGCAGCAGCTCGTGCGCTCTGCCCTGGAGCAGATTGTTGTAGATGTATTCCAGCGCCGGGTTCTGCTGCGGGATTTTCAGCTCACAGGCTTCGTCTTCCTTGAAGATCGCCTTCATGCGCTCCGCCTTGCGGGCGTTGGAGGCGGGCGGCTGACCGCCGCCGCCGATGCAGCCGTTGGGGCAGGCCATGACCTCGATGAAGTCGAAGTACTCCTCGCCGCTCTCGACCTTGGCAATCAGCTTGTCGGCATTTCCGAGGCCGTTGGCGACCGCGATGCGCAGGTGCAGGTCACCGGCGGAGACTTCAAAGGCCTTGATGCCTTCCAGTCCGCGCACGCCGCACTCGGCGATGGTCTTCAGGGTGTCCGGGGACGCGTCGTCCAGCACGCGGCGGATGACAGCCTCCGTGACACCGCCCGTCACGCCAAAGATGACGCCGGCGCCGGTGTAGTCGCCGAGCGGATCATCCGGCTCGGACTCGGGCAGGTTCTTAAAGTCGATGCCGGCAGCCTTGATCAGGCGGCAGAGTTCATCGGTCGTGAGCACCAGGTCAATCAGGCGCTTGCCGTCCTTCTCGAGCTCCGGGCGCTTGGCCTCGAACTTCTTGGCCGTGCAGGGCATGATGGCGACGGAGTAGACGTCCTCATCCTTGAACTGCTGACGGATCAGCGCGCCGAACATCTCCATGGGGCTTCCCGCCGTGGAAACCTGCGGCATGAGGTTGGGATGCGCCTTCTCCACATGCTGGATCCAGCCCGGGCAGCAGGAGGTAAACATCGGCAGCTTCGCGCCGGACTTCACTTTCTCGAGGAATTCCGCGCTCTCTTCCATGATGGTCAGGTCCGCGGTGAGGTTGGTGTCATAGACGACATCCACACCGAGTCTGCGCAGTGCCGTAACCAGCTTTCCGGTGACGGCGGTGTCCGCCGGCATTCCGAACTCTTCCGCCATGCCGACACGCACGCTCGGCGCGTACTGAACCACAACCCGCTTCTTCGGGTCGTTCAGCATCTTCCACATCTCGGGGATCTGACGGTTGATGGTGATGGCGCCGGTCGGGCAGACTGCCGCGCACTGGCCGCAGCCGACGCAGCCGGTCTCGATCAGCATCTTGCCGAAGCCCGGTCCGACAATGGCCTTCTTGCCGCGCTTGGAGAAGTCAATGGCGCCGATATTCTGTACCTCGGCACACATCCGGACGCAGAGGCCGCAGAGGATGCACTTGGAGGGGTCTCTCGTGATGCAGGGGGAGGAGACATCCAGCCGCTCGCGGGAATAGGTGTTCTCGCTGAAGCGCGGCTCCACCACGTTGTAGCGGTGGGCGTACTCCTGCAGCTTGCAGCGGCCGCTCTCTTCGCAGGTCAGGCATTCCGCCCGGTGGCTGCTCATCAGCAGCTGCAGCGTGGTGCGGCGGCTCTCCAGCACCTTGGCCGTGTGGGTGTTGACGATCATGCCGTTGCGCGGCTGCATGGAACAGGCCGCGTCCAGCGCGCCGCGCTCGTTCTCGACCAGGCAGAGACGGCAGCCGCCGTAGATGGAGAGGTTTTCACAATAGCAGAGCGACGGGATATCGATCCCGTTCTTCCGGGCGACTTCCAGGACATTGCGCTCGTCGGTGAACGGACATTCCACACCGTCGATAATCATTTTCTTTTCCGCCATGGCTTATCCCTCCTTGATGGCGCCGACCGGGCAGTTGGCCTTGCAGGTGCCGCACTTGATGCACTTGGTGGTGTCGATCACATGCTGATGCCGTACCGTGCCGGTGATGGCGTTGACCGGGCAGTTGCGCGCGCACTTGGTGCAGCCGATGCACTTGTCCGTAATGACATACTGCGCCAGCGCCTTGCAGGTGCCGCAGTGGCAGCGCTTATCCCGGATATGCTCGATATACTCTTCCTCAAAGTTCTGCAGCGTGGACAGCACCGGGTTCGGCGCGGTCTTGCCGAGGCCGCAGAGGGAGGAGACCTGAATCATCTTCGCCAGGCTCCGGAGCTCGTCGATGTCGCTCATCTTGCCGTTGCCGTGGGTGATGCGTGTCAGGATCTCGTTCATGCGCGTGGTGCCCTCACGGCACGGCGTGCACTTGCCGCAGGACTCCTCGCAGATGAAGTTCATGAAGAACTGCGCAATGTTGACCATGCAGCTGTCCTCGTCCATGACGACCAGACCGCCGGAGCCGATGATCGCGCCGACCTTCTTCAACGAGTCGAAGTCCATCGGGAGATCCAGGTGTTCCTCGGTCAGGCAGCCGCCGGAGGGTCCGCCGATCTGGACGGCCTTGAACTTTTTGCCGTTCTTGATGCCGCCGCCGATGTCATAGACGACTTCGCGCAGCGTGGTCCCCATCGGGACCTCGATCAGGCCGGTGTTGACGACGTTGCCCGTCAGGGCAAAGGCTTTCGTACCGGGGCTGCCCTCGGTACCGACGGAGCGGAACCAGGCGGCGCCCTTCTTGATGATATCCGGGACGTTGGCAAAGGTCTCAACATTGTTGAGGCAGGTGGGCTTCCCGAAGAGGCCCTTGTCGACACTGCGCGGGGGCTTGGTCCGGGGCATGCCGCGGTTGCCTTCAATGGAGGCGGTCATGGCGGAACCTTCGCCGCAGACGAAGGCGCCGGCGCCGCGGTTAATATGCATGTGGAAGCTCTTGCCGCTGCCGAGGATGTCGTCACCGAGCAGGCCGAGCTCTTCCGCCTGCCGGATGGCGATAGTCAGACGGGAGACCGCCAGCGGGTACTCAGCGCGAACATAGATGTAGCCCTCGGTGGAGTCCGTCGCGACGCCGGCAATGATCATGCCTTCCAGGATCTTATGCGGGTCGCCTTCCATGCAGGAGCGGTCCATGAAGGCACCGGGGTCACCCTCGTCACCGTTGCAGACGATGTACTTCACCGGCTCTTCTTTGTGCGCGGCAACCTGCGCCCACTTCTTGCCGGTCGGGAAGCCCGCGCCGCCGCGGCCGCGCAGGCCGGAGTCGGAAACTTCCTTAATGACCTCTTCCCCGCTCAGATCAAAGAGGCAGGTTGTCAGGGCGGTATAGCCGCCGATCGCCAGATATTCCTCAATGCTCTCCGCGTCAATGTGTCCGCAGTGCTCGAGGACGCGGCGGGTCTGCTTCTTGTAGAAGGGGATGTCCTCCTGTTTTTTGTAGAGCTGGCCGTTCTGCCGGTAGCCGAGGCGCTCGATGAACTGTCCGCCGAGAATGGTCTCTTCGACGATCTCCTTCACGTCCTCCGCCTTGACCTTGCAGTAGAGCCAGCCTTCCGGCTCAATGCGCACCAGGGGGCCCATCTCGCAGAAGCCGTGGCAGCCGGACTTCTTGATGCCGGTGGAATCTCCGCCGCAGCTGCTCTCCAGGGTAACTTCATAGGGGGCCCCGTGCAGCGCCATCTGGTTCTGCAGTTCCTCAAAAACCTGCAGGTTGCCGCCCGCCGTGCAGCCGGTGCCGCAGCAGACGAGGATCTTGCGCTTTTCCGCGTCCCGCGCGGCTTTGCACTTTTCCTGCAGGGCCTGGAACGCTTCCCGATTCTGCAGTCTTTCTCTCATGTTCTCAGGCCTCCTCTCTCAGCTCCGCCACCAGTGCTCTGGCCTTCTCCGGTGTCATAGCGGCGTGCACCACGTCGTTGACCATGACAACAGGGCTCAGACCGCATGCGCCGAGGCAGGAGACGATCTCCAGCGTGAACAGGCCGTCGTCCGAAGTCGCCTTCTGCTCGTCCGTTCCGGTCGCGTCATACAGCGCCTGCAGCACATTGCCGCTCTTGCGGACATGGCAGGCCGTCCCGCGGCAGACCTTCATGACATACTTGCCCTTCGCGTCGAGCGAGAAGTTTCCGTAGAAGGTCGCCACGCCGTATAGCTTCGACTCACTCATGCCGAGCTCCGCCGCGATATAGGTCAACACGTCCTTCGGGAGATACCGGTACCTTTCCTGAACATCCTGCATAATGGCAATAATCTTTGTCGCGTCACGGTCGTGCGCGTCCAGAATGGCATCAATCGCCTTGCGTTCTGCGTTATCCAAGCTGCACCACTTCCTTTCTTTTTGTTCTGAACTTTTTTTAAAAGTTAGTCGGATATAACTCCGGATTTTCGCCGGATTCTCAACTATTTTACCCGATTATTCCGGTAGAGGCAAGCAATAAATCAAAATTTTAACAAGGCGTGGAAAATTTTGTAGAATCCTCTAAATTCGATCCTGTTTCTTTGTGAAAAATGCGACGATTGTTACTTTTTCCACAAACCTTCTGCCCCGGTCTTGACAGTTTTTCCGCCTTCGTATAGAATAATGGCAGTCTGAGGGACGGGTCTTCCCCTCCCGAAGCGCAAATTTAATCCCGGCACTGACGCTGAAACAGTCTTGAGGCGGAAGGCTCCGGAGACCGGCACATTCTTACGTGTGTTCTGTCCGCCATGCCTTCCGGGCATGGCGTTTTTGCTGCCGCGGGAAAGGAGAAAAACATGGACACCCGTATTGCCGCGATCTCGATTCTGGTGGAAAATCCGGATTCTGTCGCGGAGCTGAACAACATTCTGCACGACTACTCGGCCTACATTCTTGGCCGGATGGGCATCCCCTACCGGGAAAAGAATCTCAGCGTCATCAGCATCGTGCTGGACGCCCCGATGGACGTGATCAACGCGCTGAGCGGGAAGCTCGGCCGTCTGTCCGGTGTCAGCGCCAAGGCTGTCACCTCCAGACAGTAAGAGAAAGAAGGTAACTAACATGAAGAACGCAAGAACGCTGCTCACGCTGCTGCTTTTAATCGCGCTGGTACTCTCTCTCGCCGCCTGCGGCAGTCAGGCACAGCCCGCACAGACGGAAGAACCCGCCGCGGAAGCGGCTCCGGTGGAAGAAGCCGCACCGGAAGCGGAAGCGCCGGCAGAAGAGCCCGCTGCGGCAGAAGAGATGCCCGTTGACGCCGCCCCTGTCCGCGTAATGGCCCTCAACGGCACCACCGGCTTCGGCATGGCCGCCCTGATCGCCGCCGCGGCGGAGGGCGGCGCCACCCAGGCCTATGACTTTTCCGTGGAGACCGACGCCTCCAACGTGACCGCCGCCCTGGTCAGCGGTGACACCGATATCGCCGCGCTCCCGACGAACGCGGCAGCCACCCTCTACAACAAGACCGGCGGCAAGGTGCAGGTGCTCGCGCTCAACACCCGCGGCGTGCTGTATGTTGTCTCCGACGGCACGGAAACTCTGGAGAGCTTCGCGGACCTGGACGGAAAAACCGTTTATGTCCCCGCCCAGAACCCCACCTTTATCTTCCGCGCCCTCTGTGACGCGGCCGGCATCAGCGTCACCATCGACAACAGCTACGCGCAGCCGGCGGACCTGAACAGCGCCGTCGCCGGCGGTCAGGTATCTCTCGCGGTTCTGCCGGAGCCGATGGTCACCATCGCCTGCTCTCAGAACGAGGCGCTTCAGGTCCTGTTCGACCTGACCGCGGTCTGGGACACGGTCTTCACCCCGGGCAGCCTGGTACAGGGCTGTGTCGCGGTGCGCGCGGACTACGCCGCCGAGAACCCGGATGCGGTCGCGCTCTTCCTGCAGGAGTATGAGGCTTCCGTCGCGCTGCTGGAGTCCGACCCCGCCGCTGCCGCACAGAGCATTGAGGCGACCGGCATCTTCGCCAAGGCCGCCGTCGCGCAGAAGGCCATCCCCCGCTGCAACATCTGCTTCGTAACCGGTGAGGAGATGCAGACCCAGCTCTCCGCCTTCCTGGAGACCATGGCCGCCGTCGCGCCGGAGAGCATCGGCGGTGCCGTTCCGGCAGAGGACTTCTACTGCATCCTCGGATGAGCCCCCGCACGAAAAAAATAATCCGCGCCCTCGCCGCGCTTCTCTTCTGGGGTGCGGTCTGGGCGCTCCTTGCCTCTCTGGTCGGTCAGGAGCTTCTCCTGCCCGGCCCCGCTGCCGTGCTGCGCCGCTTTCTGCAGCTGCTCACTTTGGGCAGCTTCTGGCAGACGGTCCTGACCAGCCTCCTCCGGGTGCTCTGCGGGATTGTCGCGGCGGCGCTGCTCGGGCTACTGCTCGCAGCGGCAGGTGCCGCCTCGCCCTTTGTCGATGCCGTGATCCGGCCCTTCATGACCGTGGTGAAGAGCGCCCCGATCGCTTCCTTCATCATCCTCGCCCTGCTATGGCTGGGCCGGGATGTCCTCCCCGCCTTCATCTCCGGTCTGATGGTCCTCCCGGTGGTCTGGGCCAATGTCAGCACAGGGATCGCGCAGACCGACCCGCAGCTGCTGGAGCTCGCCCGGGTCTACCGGCTGCCCGCATCCCGCGTGCTGCGGCAGATTTATATTCCCTCCGTCCTGCCGCACTTTCGTGCCGCCCTGCTCTCGGCGCTGGGCTTCGGCTGGAAGGCGGGCATCACAGCCGAAGTTCTGACCGTACCGAGGCATTCCATCGGCCGCGTGATCTATGAGTCGAAGCTCTATCTCGAGACGACGGAGCTCTTCGCCTGGACGCTGGCCGTGCTGCTCATCAGCCTCCTGATCGAACACCTGCTGCTCCGCCTGATCGCGCGCCTCGGAAAGAAAGGAGCCCCTGCGCATGCTGAATCTGGAACACCTTGAGCTCCGCTTCGGAGAGAAGGAAGTCCTGCGGGACTGTTCCCTCTCCCTCGCCCCGGGCGGGCATCTCGCCGTCATGGGGCCCTCCGGCTGCGGAAAGACGAGCCTGCTGCGCATCGCGCTGGGCCTGCAGATACCGGACGCCGGAAGCGTCTCCGTCTCCGCGAAACGGGCTGCCGCCGTCTTTCAGGAACCCCGCCTGCTCCCCTGGAGCACGGCGCTGGAGAATGTCATGCTGGTGCTCTCCTCTCCCACGGCCCGGGAGGACGCGCTGTTCCGGCTCCGTCAGGTCGAGCTGGAAGAGGCCGCCGGGCTGTATCCGGACGAGTTGTCCGGCGGCATGCAGCAGCGGGTCTCTCTCGCCCGCGCGCTTGCCGTCCGGCCGGACTTTCTGGTTCTGGACGAACCGCTCAAGGGGATGGATGAGGCGCTGGCGGAGCGCATGCGCGCCCTGCTCCTGCGGGAGACGAAGGGCGTCGCGCTCCTCCTCGCCACCCATGACCGCGAAGAGGCGGCCGCCCTCGGCTGCCGGATTCTGTATTACCGGGACGGGCAGTTTCTCCCCGCCGGGGAATAAACAGCGCAGAAGAAAAAACGCCGTGGAAGATCTCATCTGATCTTCCGCGGTGTGTTCTTTCTTATCCTGTTTTCTCTTGTTCAGATCCCCTCGGTAAAGGAATCCCAGCTGCGGTGCATATAGGTCTCCAGCGCGATCGGGATGCCGACATAGTCCGGGTCCAGGCCCTCGTCGGAGAGGAACTCGTCCAGGAAGGCCTTCCGCCCCGTGGTGTGCACCACCGGGATCCCGCTCATCTCGCTCGCCGCTTTCACCACCGGGTAGCCCTCACGCAGATCCGCGGCGCTCGCCCAGGCCTGCAGGTTGGAGTTGTTGATAAACCCGGTCACGGTCTGGCGCGCGAAGCCCTCCATGTCCGCCTTCAGCTTCAGGATCTTCTCCGGCGTCTCGGACATCGGCCGCCGGATATTGATGATGTCGTACACCTCCAGCTGCCCCGGCTCCAGCGCCGCGAAGTCCATGTGGTACCGTGCCAGCGACAGCGCGCCGGCAGGGTCCCCGCCGACATCGAAGATCACCAGGTCCCAGTCCTGCGCGAAGGCAGAGCCGACCGCCGCAGGCATGTTGGTCTGCGTGATTCCCGCCCCGACAAAGGTCGGCGAGACGAGGTGGATGTTGTTGTCCTCCAGCAGCTTCACATGGTCCGACATGCGGAAATAGTCATTAATCCGGTCCAGGTCGATGACCTGCGTCTTCCTCCCCTCCGCGGCCGCCATCACGGCCATGTTCAGGGCGATCTCCGTCTTGCCGGAGCCGTAGTTGCCGATCAGGATAATCACTTTTTTCATCGCGTTCCCTCTTCCTCTCCAAACAAGGATGGAAGCCCCGCCGTGTCACAGCTGGCAGAGGCTTCCTCATAAAAGCGAATCCTTATACGTCCAGAGACTCAAACACATGATCCCCGCCGGGGGCCTGCGGCTCCTCTTCCGGCTCCTTCGGGACATCTTCTTCCGCGACACTCTCCGTCGGGGGAACGGGTTCTGCCACCGGGGCAGGCACGACAGCCGGGACCGCCGGGGCGGGCTCCGGCTCCTTCGGCAGGACGGGCTTCTCCACCGGCGCCGCCACTGCCGGGGTCATAACCACCGGGGCTGCCGGCGCGGCATAAACAACCGGCGCGGCGGGAACGGCCACCTCCGGAACGGGGGCGGGCTCTTCCTTCCCTTCCAGAATGGCAAGGCAGCGCTCCTTCACGCTGAGCAGCATATCCGTCTTCTGCAGATAACGCAGGTTGCTGTCATCCGAAAGCGCCACCGCCAGCACGCAGATCAGCGCGCCGATGACCACCCCGTCCAGATAGTCCGCCCCGATCTTCAGGAAACGCTGGTCCAGGACCAGGATATCCACCACCGCGAGCGCCACCACCGCAAAGGCGAGGATCAGGAACAGCACGGCAAACACACCGGTTCTCTTGCCCTTTTTGCGGATCCGGTCGGCATTCTTCTTCTCCCAGGCGAGCTCGCGCACCGCGCGTTCTTTGCCATCCATCACATTGCGCAGTTCCTTGCCGAACTCCTCTTCATCCACATAGGCGTCCTTGGTCAGGTCCTTGCCGTTCTTATCCGTCAGGAGACCCTGATCCCGGAAGCGGTCAAAGACCGGCTGGATGATGGAATTGGCGAGCACATACAGATTCTTCCTGTCATCGCCCTTTTTGCGCAGCGCGTCGGAGATCGCAATCAGCGCGCAGAACAGCGCGACCACAGCGACCAGACTGCGCCACTGCAGATCGCCGAGGAAGAGCTTCAGCACCAGGCAGACGCCCAGCGCGATGAAGCAAAGCAGCGTAACAGCGGAAGACAGGCCTTTATACGAGCTTTTCATACGGTACCTCCCTGCAATGCATGCGTTCTGAGAACGCAGAATTTTTGACGCATCTCCGCCTTTTAGAATACCACAAGCCGGCAGAATGCGCAACTAAAAATCCACCGCACAGAGGCAGACACCTGTGCAGAGGAAAGCCTATCATTCATCGTCAGAGAAGCAGGCCCTCACGAAAAGGACCTGCTTCGATTTGTTTTATGCGATTGTTACAGGGCGGACAACGCCTGCGCCTAGAACCAGGACGGAACCAAATTGGGTCTTTAGGCGGCTTTTGAATAGTCTATAATGGTTAATCCCTGCGTTGCCTGCTTAACCTGCGCTGTGATTTCTTCAATTATCTCAACGACGTCACCCGTATAAAAGATTTCATCACATTCTTCACATTTATAGCAGGGAATATTCCGAATGACGAGCAGGCCAAATTCTGTTTCAATTGCCTCACTGGTTGTGCTGCGGTACGCCTCTCGACCACATCTCATACACTTCATTTTGGGGCCTCCTTTCGTGTTCTCAGATCAGACTCCCATCGATCCGGATTGGGTTCATATGCAGTAATAATATACAATATGTTTTCGTTGATTGATGCACAAACATGAAGGAACCGGTCCCGGCTCTTTCCCAGAATCAGGCAGCTCGGAAACGGTGTATCGTTTGGGTAAGCCTCGATGATTTCGCCGGAATGAATTGCTTCGCAGATGTCTCGGATTAAAATGCCGCGCTCAGCAAATCTTTCCTGCTATGCTGGGTAATGACCATTTTTTCGGGCGAATTCAGTTTTCGGAACTGCTCAATTGTGTAAGTCATAGCGGCTATCCTCTGACCTTCATGAAGCTGCTCACTGCTTCCATATTCTATTTTAACGGATTACAGAACGATTTACAAGATATTTCGTAATTCGTTTTCGGTATACCCGGAAACGTGCGCAGAAGCGGCGCAAGAACGAGACGGAACCTGACGATGATTTTCTCACCAGGCTGGCGGAACTGAGCCGCAGCCAGCAGTAACAGCGAAAGCAGAAGAACACTTTCTGCGGGGGCAGATGCGCCTGCAGGAATCTTATCCTCTTTTTTACAGACATAGAAATATAAACAAATGCGACAGGAAGCAGGCCCTCAAGAGAAGGACCTGCTTCAAATCATTTATGTGATTGTTACAGCGCAGACAGCACCGACGCCGGGAATCGGGATGGAGCCGATGATATAGGACAGGGTGGTGCCAAAACCTATTGACACGTGGGATATATCCCACTATAATGGTCTCAGAATATAAAGGAGCAAAGTATATGGCTTTCCAAATAGAATCGTATGAAAAAGAAAACCGTGAATGTCCTTTTGATGACTTTCTTGCCGATCTCTCACCCAAGATGAAAGCAAAAGTGTTGCGGGACTTGGATTTACTCGAGGAATTTGGCAACAGGTTACGAGAACCATATTCAAAGCATCTGGAAGATGGTATTTTTGAATTGCGTACGCAATTAGCGTCAGATATAACGCGATCTTTATACTTTTTCTATGAGGGAGATCGAATTATTATCACGCACGGATTTACAAAAAAGCAGATGAAAACACCACCAGGAGAAATCCAACGTGCGAAAGAGTATCGTGCAGACTGGATAAGGAGGTATGGAAAATGAAATATAAAGAACTGAAAGAAAACTATCTTCAAGATCCCGAAGTAAAAAAGGAATACGACGCATTGGAGCCAGAATATCAGTTTATTCACGACCTGATTGTCTGTCGGGAAGAACTGGCACTTTCTCAGCAGGGACTTGCTGATTTGACCGGAATTGATCGCGCAGATATCAGCAGAATCGAAAACGGCAATGCGAATCCTTCTCTGAGAACGATGAAGCGCATTGCAAATGGGCTTGGAAAGCGTCTGGAGATTCGTATTGTATAAAGAGCATTTTTCGATACTGGTAGTGTCAAGAATATTTCGCACATTTGAGGAGAGCCTCAAATTGTGAAGATAAATATATTGGATATTCTCAGATTCCCCGAGCCCGAGAAATCAATCCGAGCCTATGGAGCCACCGCCGTCAGGCGGCTTGGCCTTGA
>JAFSLL010000257.1 GCA_017448455.1 Oscillospiraceae bacterium
AAGAAATGGGAAAAGACGCGCTGCGTTTTATCAGCGATGTAGAGAAAGAGTTTGCATATGAAGTTTAAATCTCTCCTCTCCGTTTTTCTCGGTCTGCTTTTGATTCTGACGGCGGCAATTCCTGCCGGTGCGGAAGAAGAGCAGGCGGAGAGCACACAGGGGGAGATCCTGGTCATTTATCCGCTGGAAGCCGACCGTCATTTTTCTGACGACAGCTTGTCCGCCATTGCACAGGTCCTGCTCTCCCTGCGGTACACGGCGGATTTTGTTGAGGCCGAGAAAGCCGCTGAGATGCTGCCGCTCTATGAAAATGTGATCTGGTGCGCCCTTTCCGGAAGCAGCCGGATGGATCCCTCCCTTCTCTCCCGCTATTCCGGAAAAGTGATGGTCCTCGGGCAGGCTTCCGGAATGGAAAAGTTCGGTCTGCTCTCTCCCGGTGAGGATCGGCAGGAGATGCTGGCTGTTGCAGAATATGTTTTTTCGGACGATTATTCCTTTCAGGCATCCGTCCGGACTCTCTCCCCGGGCACCCTCCCGGATGCGGATTATACGCGGGGAACACTGGAAACCAAAAACGGTATATTTCCCCTTGCCTGCGGGCGGGAAGATTTCCATTACATCGCGCTGGCTGACTACACCTCCGATTTTGCAAAGGCAGTGCTCACGCAGGAAACTGCACAGTGGTTATGGCCCTATACGTCCAGAATGCACGTTTACACACAACAGCTTGTTTTGGACAGCGTCTACCCCTTTACAGATCCGGACCGGCTCTCCGCCTTCGTGCATTATATGGCGGAGCTGCGGATGAATTACGTGATCTCCGTCATGCCGATCTATCAGAACGAAGACTATCCCGCCATGCAGCAATTCTGTGAAGTTCTGCGCTATGCCCAGGCAAACGGAGGCAGCGTGATCCTTCATGCCCCCGTCACACAGAACACGCTGCGGGCTGAGGAACTGGAAGACAGGCTGACCGTCGCCACCTGCAACTACTTCCGCCACGGCGTCTACCCTCTCGCCCTGGAAATCCCTTCCGAATGGCTTTTCCGGGAGGATCTCTACGAGATTCTCAGACGCTATAGAACGGTCTTTCTTTCGGAAATGGATGCTTTTTCCTCGCATACCGTGAAGGAGTACAACCTGGGTCGATATCTCCGGCTGGGCCTTCAGCAGATCTCCCCCGCGCTCTGCCTGGAAGACAACGCTTTGAGCCACAACGCGCAATATTCCGCCATGGTTTCTGTCGATCCCGGGGTGACGGAGGATGAATCGATCTACGCGGTCATCGATGCCATCCGGGATTCGCCCATCCCCATGCAGAGCCTGTGGGATATGGAGGAAGCCGTTTATCTGAATGACAGCCATTATCTCCGTTGGGATAAAAACACGCTGATCGTTGACGGCGAGGTGCGCACCAACCAGTATGAGCCTGTTCCCTACGATAATAACCATCAGTATCAGAGAAACGCATATTTCCGTTTTGTAGCAAATCTGAGCCGTCAGAATCATTTTCTGATCGCATTGAGTGTTCTGGAGCTGGTCGTCTTTATTCTGCTCGGCATACGCTCCAGGAAACAGATGCACGGCCGGTTTTTGCGCAAAAAAGAACCTGAAACGAGCGAAAGGAACTGAAATGACTGCTGCCGATATACTCTCGATCTATGCCATTGCGGCCATCTGGGCAATGATGCTTTTAAATGTGGTGCTGAGCATCGGAGGATATATCTATATCTACCGCACCAACCAGACAGGCGGAAGCATACCGCTCCGGGAAGAGGAGTATCCGATGGTCTCCGTGCTTGTTCCCGCCCACAACGAAGCTCTTGTCCTGGAGAGGACGGTCAAAGCGCTGATCAATTTTGACTACCCGCGCGATCGCTTTGAGATCATTGTGATCAACGACAACTCCAGCGACAACACGGAAGAGATCCTGTCCAATCTGGCGGCAAGCTATCCGGAGAACCGCATCATGTGTATCAGCACCGACAGCGTTGTGGGCGGTTCCGGCAAATCCAACGCTCTGAACATCGGTTTTTCCGTAGCCAAAGGCAGTTTGATCGCGGTTTACGATGCGGACAACACACCCGAACCCCCCGCTCTGCGCTATCTCGTGGAAAACCTGATGGCAGACGATTCTGCCGGTGCCGTGATCGGGAAGTTCCGGACAAGAAACCGCAACGCTACGATCCTCTCCCGGTTTGTCAATATTGAAACACTTTCGCATCAGTGTATGAACCAGGCAGGGAGATTTTTCTTTTTCAAGCTCTGCACGATTCCCGGCACCAACTATGTGATCCGCCGCAGCATTCTGGAAGAGATCGGCGGATGGGATGTCAAAGCGCTGAGTGAAGACACAGAGATCAGCTTCCGCATCTATCGGATGGGATATTATATCAAAATGCTCCCCCAGGCGGTCACCTGGGAACAGGAGCCGCATCTGCTCCCGGTCTGGTTTAAGCAGCGTGTCCGCTGGGCAAAAGGGAATCTCTATGTCATGGCAAAAAACTTCAAGTATATCTTTGACCGGAAAGCCGGGCCGATGCGCCTTGATATCCTCTATTATGCGCTGATCTATACGATCATGCTCAGTTCCCTTGTTGTATCCGACTTCATTTTTCTCGGGGGCATGCTGGGGATCATCCATGTGAAGCTCGGCGGGTTTTCGATAACGCTCTGGGTAATGGCGATCCTGGTGTTTATTGCAGACCTGATGCTTACACTTTCCCTGGAGAGAAACGAGTTTACTCTGGGGTCCCTGGCGCTGGTCTCCCTGATGATGTTTACCTATGCCAAGCTGTGGATCTTCGTTGTGCTCAAAGCGCTCTGGGATACGATCATCGATACATTATTCAAGCGGGAAGTCAAATGGGACAAGACCGTCCGTTATGTGGAAGGTCAATAGTATATGTGGAGGGGTGATGATATGAAAACAAAAATCTTCGGGCTGCTTCTGGTTGCCGTGCTGACGGCAGGGCAGTTCTCAACTGTTGCAGAAGCGAAAACAACTCCTGCTGCAGAACCGCCTGTTGTCGAAACAAAAGCGGAAACAGCTCCTGCTGTTGAATCGCCTGCTGTCGAGACGAAAACGGAGACAAACCCGGCTGTTGAGCCGCCTGCTGAAGAAACGAAAGCGGAAGCAAAAACAGTTCCCGCCGAACCCGGCAGTGAGACTCTTTCAGCGCCTGTTCTGACAAACGGAATGTCTGTTGCGGAGTATGTGCTTTCCCGTGACCCTCAGAGCGCCCCTCCTCCGGAGACAAAGCGTCCTGAAACGCTGGATGCCGACCATGTCAAGATCTTCCCGTTCTCTTCGAGCATCGTAATCAAAGGCGTTTTTGAGCGTTCAGGCTTCTATTTTCAGATCCCCTCTTATTGGGATGTGCAATATGCTCTGGCGCAGATCGAATTTACCGTCAGCCCGCTCATTGTCAATATTCCGGCTTCTCTGACATTTTTCGTAAACAACACGCCGGTTTACTCCTGCGCGGTTGACTATGCGTACGGTGCCTCCCAGATCACATTTGTAAAGATCCCGATCAATCTGCTCAAGGAAG
>JAFSLL010000258.1 GCA_017448455.1 Oscillospiraceae bacterium
GGCTTTCACATCAACATTTCGGTGCAGTCCGCCACGGGTGAGGATCTGCTTGGGCCCATGATCGCGGGCATTCTTCGGCACATTGGGGAAATCACCGTATTTCTCAATCCCCTGGAGGGCTCCTATACCCGCCTGGGCCGGGACAAGGCGCCGCGGTTTATCAGCTGGTCTGCCCAGAACCGCTCCCAGCTGATCCGGGTTCCCGCCGCGGAGGGCGAATTCCGGCGGGCGGAGCTGCGCTCCCCGGACCCGGCGGCAAACCCCTATCTGGCCTACGCCCTGCTGATCTGGGCCGCCATGGACGGGATTGCAAGGAAGCTGCCCCTGCCTCCTGCTGCGGATCTGAATCTGTTTACCGCAGATGAAGCGACCCAGGCGCGGTTTGCCCGGCTGCCGGAATCCAAGGAGGCCGCCGCAGCGCTGGCTGTCTCCAGCGACTTTTTGAGGGCCCATTTGCCCCGGACGTTGATCGACAGCTATTGTCTTTGAGATGGAGAACGCAGAAAAGGGGGTGACGCGGTGCTCTTTCCAAGTCAATGCTACAGCCTGCTGCTGGTCTCCTGCTCGGAGCGGTTCAACGAAACAGTCCTCGGCCTTTGCAAGCCATATTGTGATCCCATCCGCGTGGTCCCCTCTGTGAACGCGGCAAAGCGCGCGGTTCTGGACCAGAGCTATGACCTGGTGCTGCTCAACGCGCCCTTGCCAGACGGGCAGGGGATGGACCTGGCCGCGGAGCTTTCCGCCGGGCGGCAGACCGTCTGCCTGCTGCTTCTGCGGGCCCAGGAGTTTAAGCTGCTTCAGGATCGGGCGGAGCAGCAGGGCGTCTTCACGCTGGAGAAGCCCCTCACACCGCAAACCCTGGAGACGGCGATCCACTGGATGTTCACCGCCCGGGAGCGCCTGCGCCGTCTGGAGCAGAAAACCCAGAGCCTGGAGGAGAAAATGCAGGAGATCCGCATCGTCAACCGCGCCAAGTGGCTGCTGATCGGCCAACTGGGGATGACGGAGGCCGACGCCCACCGCTATCTGGAAAAGCAGGCCATGGACCGCTGTGTCTCCCGCCGTGCTGTCGCCGAGGAGATCATCCGGGTATATGGCGCGTAACCAGGTACGCGGTCGTTCATTATGATTGCAATTGAGGTATCCAAAACCGGCTCCACCAACACCTGTGGCAAATAATGCTCGTCGCGGCAGACTATCATTTGACGATCCGCTACCATTGTATTGGAGCATTTAAGATTGCCGAAGCACTTCCAATTCCCGTGCCCAGCATTACCATGAACACCCGCCGCGGCGTATTCGTCAACTACGTACCCGGCATAGCAGCGGTTAGAGAAAGCTTCTCTCGCCCTGTTTTTGGACAAAAAATACCGAATTTTCTTCAGCCCATCAGATACTGTAAGAAAACTCGGTATGTCAATGGGGTACGAAAAAGATGGATTTGCGTTTTTGATAGATGGATTCGAACCCTTGAAGCTTTTATTCGTGCTTGTTTTTGATAAAAACACGTTGCAAGTTGCAAAGAACTGGATTTTGCTAAAGGCTGCATATTGATGATCATACTGCCGCACCGCCTTTTGCATTTACAATCTTACCACGATTTTACCATTTACACTACCCTCGTCCTGCGCTGTGACAGCTTCCAGGATATTCTCAAAATCGAACACCTTTCCAGTGACGGGGATAAGTTTCTTTTCATTCAGGAAAGAGAAAATTTCATCCATGATCTGCTGTGTCGGGTAGTTGGAGAAGAAGCCGGTGAGATAGACGCCGTTGGGGATGTCTTTGATGGGATCAAAGCCGTTCAGGGCATACACGCCGCCCAGCAGTCCCGTCTGGCAGACAATGCCACCCTTCCCCACAGCAGTGAGCGTATCTTTCAGATTGCGGGGGCCGATCAGGTCAAGGGCCTTGGTGACACTGCGTACCTTTCCCGTAAGTTTGCCTTCATCAATGACAGCCTCGTCTGCTTCTGCAATCAGCGGCAGCTTATCCTCTTTGTGGGTGGTAGCGATCACCTTGCAGCCCAATGCCTTTGCGATCTGCAATGCCGCAAAGCCCAATGCGCATGTAGCCCCTCGAATTAAAAGTGTGTCATCCTTCGTCAGATGCAGGCACTCAAACAGGCTGCCCCACGCTGTGAAGTAGGTTTCCGGCACTGCGCCCAGCTCGTCCCACGACAGACTGCTCTCTATCGGAAAAACTATGCGGCGCGGCAGCAGGGCATATTCGGCATAGCTGCCGTAAAATGACCGTCCCATGCCGCCCATTAAAGCGATGACCTTTTGTCCGACGGCAAGGCCGCTGTCGGAAGGATCGACAATCTCTCCCACACACTCAATGCCGGGGATGATCGGCTTCTGAATATAGTCCGCACGAATTTCATTGAGTCGCAGAAGCTTCTCGGAATGGTTCAGACCGAAAGCCTTCACCTTCACCATTACCCAGCCGGGTCTGACAGCCGGGATTGCAACTTCCGAAATAGTGATATCTTCCGCTTTTGTGATCTTCTCAAGAACGACTGCTTTCATCGTCTTCACCTTAATACCTCCGAATTGCCTCCACGGGACAGTTTTCAAAACAGTTCCCGCACTGGAGACAGTGGTTTTCCTTGATGCAGAATGGACTGCCGGCTTCGATGCAGTTCTGCGGACATACCGTCTGGCAGGTACCGCATCCGATGCAATCTTCACTGATATAGTAACCCTTTCGGATCGGCTCTGCGTTGCCCACCGTAAAATACTCCCGTGTGATGGGGCGGGTGGACAGGCAGAAATACTCGATGGTGTAATCCTGAAGCATGAATATGGTGTCGATGTTCTTTGTCTCGCCCGGGTACACATTCTCCAGGTACGGTTGCTCCTGATACAGGACATTTCGCCATTTGAGCTGCTCGTTTGCCGGAACTTCCACGGCTCTTCCGGAAAGCCGGATTGTTTCTTTATATTTGGTGTAACCGAGGATCTGCACTCGCCCGTCTGCCTTGAGCTGTCGGGCAAATGTTTTTCCTCTGGCCGTCAGGAAACAGAGCGTTGTTCCTTCATAGTGGATGGCGCTGATATTCCGCACTTGAGGCGCGCCGTTTTCATCCACGGTGGCAAAATCCAGCACGCCGACATAACCCAGCTTTTTGATACAGGTTTCAATATCCATCATCCGATTTTCCTTTCATCGATTTTTTGTGGGATCAGCAGACCGTTTTCCTCACTGGCCCAGCACTGCGGATCATCACCGTAAAAATCGCCAGTGTAGCCTTTTGCCACAGCAGGACAGCCACGGCAGAACTGTTTCAGCCTGCAACGGGAGCACTTGGAGAACTCATCATAGTTGCGATATGCCTCCATGCCTGTGATCCACACATCTGCAAGACGGTCTTCAAATACGTTTCCGACTTTACTGTCCGCTACTCTGCGGCAGGCGTAGATATCGCCGGTGGGCAGAATCGTGATATGGCAGTTTCCGCAGTTACAGCCGCCGTAGATCATACCGTCGCAGGCGAAAGCAGGGATCTTGAAGGCGCCTGTCTCATATTCATACAGCGTCCAGAGATGATCCTTTTTGTTGAAGTAGGTATCGCAGCCCTCTGCTTCATATTCCATGAATTTCTTATCACACATAGCGAGAAAGTTCCGATATTCCTGCGGCATCATGCTTGTATCCAGTTCGCCGCCTGAAGGAACATAGCGTGAAAAGGCAAAAATATTGGCTCCAGCTTTTACCACGGCGTCGATGATGCCGGGCACTTCCATGCAGTTCTGCTTGGAAACTGTGGTCATGATGACGCTGCGGATGCCGGCCCGGTTGATGCAGGCAATCTTCTCCAGCGTGCAGTCAAATGATCCGGGCTTGCGGAACCAGTCATGTGTTTCCCGCAGACCGTCCAGCGAGAGCTGATACTTTTGACAGCCGAGCGCTTTCAGCTCCCGGCAGATCTGATCGTTCAGATGGAACGGGTTGCCCATGATCGTAAAGGGAATATCATGCTCATGAAACAGCTCCAACAGACGCCAGAAATCCGGATGGAGGATAGGGTCTCCGCCGGTCAGATAAAAATACGGAAGTCTGCCATATACCTCACAGAAGTCAAGACAGTTGTAGAAGGTTTCCTGCATCTGTTCCCATGTCATGCTGTCCAGTTTCCGGCAGGGATCACCGGAGAAGATATAGCAGTGCTTGCAGCGCTGGTCGCATTCATCTGTTATGTGCCATTGAAAGGAAAAGTACTGTTTCATGTCATTGTCACCTTACATTTGTTGTTTCTATCGTAAATCGGTAAGACCGAGTAATAAACGAGGTTCCCGGTAAGATCCTTCCCACCGGGAACGGATTTGGGTGGGAAGAAGCGATTACTTGTCGCCGACGCCACAGGCAGTGGGCTTTTCTTCCGGCTTGTCAGCAGCGCCACAAGCGGCAGGAGCTTCAGCAGCACCGCAGGCAGCGGGGGCCTCTGCGGGCTTCTCGGCAGCGCCACAAGCGGCGGGAGCTTCAGCAGCGCCGCAAGCAGCAGGAGCTTCAGCAGCGCCACAGGCAGCAGGAGCCTCAACGGGCTTTTCAGCAGCGCCGCAAGCAGCGACGGGAGCCTTACTCTCCTCGTCCTTCTTGCCCCATCCGAACAGATTGGAAAGTGCCATGTCATTGTCCTCCTTGGTTGTAGTCAGAGGGCGTTTTGCTCTCTGCATTATTTATTATACTGACGCAGAAAGCTCGCACAAGCACGCACTTTTTTATTAGATGGTCACCTTTTTGTAAGTTTTGGGCTGCTACTGAGTTATTACGTGAAAAAAACCTTGTATCTTTTCTGTGAGCACAATGAAAGCCCTTGATTCTTTTGGAATATTGCAGTATAATTTGATTGTTACATTCAAATTGAAAGTATTGAGGTGTTTTTATGAAGACAAAAGACGAGCTTCCGGATTGCCCGGTCGCAACGACAGTCTCTCTGATTGGTAACAAGTGGAAGCTACTTATCATACGTAATCTTCTTGTCCGTCCGTGGCGTTTCAATGAATTACATAAATCTCTTGAAGGTATTAGTCAGAAGGTGCTGACCGAAAGCCTGCGGCAGATGGAAGCGGACGGCATCATTACCCGCACCGTCTATCCCGAAGTCCCGCCGCGCGTGGAATACGCTCTTTATAGTTGTTACCCCATTGTTCCATTGATACAAGGATCGGACGCATGGA
>JAFSLL010000259.1 GCA_017448455.1 Oscillospiraceae bacterium
GATCCAGAAAAAAGTCGGCGCGTTATGATACGCCTGCATAAGCGTGACCTTCGCCAACGAACGAATGATTCCGGTCGCGAGTATCAGGGCCACTACCATGGAAACGGTTTTGATGATGAGCAAAGCACGTGGCAGCGCGGAGCGGATAGTTTTTTCCAATGTATCATTTGCTCGCTTCAAATCATCCGCCATGCTGTGCGGCGCTTCGGCAGTGCAGAACACGCTCTCTGCGGCAGCGGCTTCTTTCCGTTTGCCTTTTTCCTCGGTGGCAAAGAGGTATCTCACGGATTCTCTCTCCTTCTCTTTGACGCCCGGCAGGGACGTCTTTGTTATTCTGTTAAGATTATAAATCTTTTTCTCTGTTGCTTCAAGAACGACCATCCGTCGACTGAGTTGCTTAATTCTGTTATTTCAGCAAGATAAATACACCTATTCTTCTGAAGCAAAGAAAACGATAACAAATCATCACGACAAACTGAATAAACCGTTCAAGTCCTTATGCGCTGATTCATGGCGGCGAGGAGGCTTCGGATGCGGATGCGCGCCGCGCCAAGGTTATTGATCTCGTCGATCCGCAATACCGTGTAGAGTTTGCCGCGCTCCTCCAGCAGTGTACGGAGACGGTCTTTTGTGACCGCGTCCAGCCCGCAACCGAAGGAATTGAGCTGGACAAGCTCCAGGTCGTCCCGTTCCCGAACAAAGCGCACTGCGTTATAGAGTCGGGAGTGGTAAACCCACTGATCCCCGCCGAATGCAGCTGTCTCCTCTGTCTCCACAAACGGCGGATCGTCTGTTCGCCGCGCTTGGCCTAACACGGAACATGAACCTTTCCAACATATATGATGATCTGGCGGTCTACTGGGCCGAGCACTCCAACGTATACGTCTGGGCGTACTATAACGGCGACTTTGACCTGCATATCCCCAACGGATTGTCGGTCGAGGGAACGCCGGCGGAGACGGCGCTCGACCTTCTGAAAAAGGCGGGTTTTTCGCTGCCCGCGCCCGATGAAGCGGAGTCAGACCGCATGAGCTGGTCGTTCCAACCGGCGGACGGACTGCTTTACGACGGGGAGATCCGCGTCAGGACTAATGCGAACAGCGGCGATGTCATCGAAGCGAGCCTGCGACGCCTGCAGCCGGGCGCGTCCTTTGAGGCCTATGACGCCGCGGACCTGTGCGATGCGCTGCTGCGAGGGAAGTTCAGCATCCTTGACGGAGCTAAAGCAGGCCCGATTCGTCAGCTTGTATGTCAGAGCGCAAAGCCCACCTGGAGCATTGACGGCAAGGGCTGCTATCATCCGCTCCTTCTGATTGACTGCCTGATCGACGGAGAGCCGAGTCAAATCCTTGCACCAGCATTTTGAAAGGAACAAGAAATTTATTTCATCCCGCCTCTCCTCAGAGCGGCGGGATGTTTTATTTTTTTCGCGTGGCGTTGTTTAATTTCTTCACAAGGTGTAAGATTTGCTCTCCGATCCCGTGATATAGGGTGAGGCGGAAAGGAAGTGACGCGAATGGAGGACAGTAAAATCATCAGCCTGTTTTTTGAGCGCTCAGAGCAGGCCATTGAGGAACTGGACCGCAAACATGGGCCTGCCGTGAAGAGAACGGCAGCCAACATCCTGAAAGACCGGTTGGATGTGGAAGAATGCGTAAGCGATACTTATCTCAGGACTTGGAACAGTATTCCGCCTCAAGCTCCGAACCCTCTGGCAAGCTACGTTTGCCGCATCGCCCACAATCTGGCTATCGACCGCTACCACGCCAATACAGCTGAAAAGCGCAACGGCAATTACGATCTCGTGCTGGATGAGATCGAGGAATGTATCCCCTCCGGCATGAGCGTAGAAACGGAACTGGAAGCAAAAGAGCTTGGCGCTTCCATCAACCGTTTTCTGAGCAGTCTGAGCAAGGAGGACCGCTTTCTGTTCGTCCGGCGCTATTGGTATGCGGATTCTGTCAGTAATTTGGCCGCCATGACAAAGGACAGTCCCAACCGGATCTCCGTCCGTCTTTTCCGCCTCCGTGAGAAATTGCGGAACACTTTGATGAAGGAGGGCTTGCTTGTATGAATCGGGAACTGCTATCGAAGGCGCTCTGCGAGATCGACGAGAGTTTTATTGCCGAAGCGTACCGTCCTGTGCCCGAGGCTGCATCCGGCTCCTCGGAAAGGATCGTACACATGAAAAAGAAAAGAATCATAACTTTCGCCCTGGCTGCAGCGCTGATCCTCGGCCTGGGGGCTGCGGCCTACGCGGGCGGCTGGTTTGGGTTGAGTGAGATGGCTCAAACGCAGAGAACCGTTGAACAAGGCTTCTCTTCCGAAGAAATAATTGCACGGAACGAAGAATTGGAGCAGGCTATCGCCAATGGTGAGGATCCGGAGGAAAAGCTTCAAGAAATGGACGAAAGAGACTTCCCGAGACCGACTGAGAACATTCATGTAATCAGCCTGGCCGGACTGTCAAATTCTCCGGAAGCAATGGCGTGTCAAGAATACTTGTCCTTTCTCGAAAGCTATGACACCGACAAATCTATCCTTAACAGCGTTGGTAATCAGTCTACGGGTTTTGAAGAGTATAAGGGCGCATACACCTGCTATACGCAGGAAATGGCGGATAAAATTGATAAGATTTGTGAAAAATACGGCCTGCAAAAGCTCAGCGGTCGGGAAGTCGCTCTCAGCCGAAATCAGCTTTGCTATAAGATCGGAAACTTTGCGCCTCGGGATAACGAGCACAGTGGCCAGTTTATGAACGGAAAAGTGTTGTTTTCCGATGGCACTTTCAGCGCAGATGGCAGACTGCTGCTTCATACAGACAGTGGGAAAAACCGCACTCTCATATATGGACTTACCCGTTGTGTAAAAGGAAGCTTTGTCACTTGGTATGTACGATTCGACGATCCCGAATCATGGACGGAACTGAACTATATCACAGAAAACGGACAAAGTGTGCTGATTGCCTACTGCGACGAACGTGCGATGATTCTTGTTGAGCGCCCGGAATCCTTTGTCGTTTTGAACGTCACTCAAGTTGACTATAGACCGTATAAGGAAAACCCGATGAAAGAGGATGAACTAAAGGCACTTGCTGAGATGTTTGACTTCACAGCGATTCCATAACCATACGAAACACAGCCCGTCGCTCCTTCACCGGAGCGGCGGGCTGTTAGATTTTAAGATCCTTTAGGGTTGACAACTGTAGTCTGCCATGATATGGTATAGGCGTCC
>JAFSLL010000260.1 GCA_017448455.1 Oscillospiraceae bacterium
GCGAAGTCGACCACTTGGAAGGAATCCTTATTTAAACAGCCATGGAATATCTTTTATTGTTCTCCGTGATCCTCGTTCTGATATTTGGGAAAAACAAAGGCAGCAAATAAAACGCCGGACAACAGGAGAAACCTTATGAAGAACAGCAGAAGCTGGCGATGGTGCGTCGCCGGGAACCTCAGAGAGGATATCCCCAGAAGGTCGGAAAGCCTCCGGCCTGCATCGGCTCCCCCGCTGAAACAGGTGTTTATCGCAAGGGATTACGACCCGGCAAGCGGAGAGGTCACTGTGGCGTGGCTGAATATTAAAGGAAATACCGCCGTGATCGCCCGGGTCCCGCTGCAGATTCTCACGAGTATCCGGGTCATGAAGACCTGCAATGCCTGGGGTCTTCAGATGATGAGCGACCTGGCGTCGGACGGACTCTGGTGGGGCAGTTCCCTCGCCGACATGAAAGACGCAGAAGCGTACCGGGATTTGTTGCGGGCAGAGAACAGGCCGCATAATACGGCTCCGGAGAAAACAGCACACTGAACCGAATGTGAAAACACCGGCGTCTTGCATTGTTCCGGCAATCATTCCTGTGCTATACTATCGCCGGACATACTCAAAGACGGATGGAAAGGGGAAACACCATGGAAAAATACACCAATCTGGAACAGGCAGTCAGTGACCAGTCACTTGCCATCGTAACCGATCGGATCACCACACAAAAAGAACTCAACAGAGTTTACTTCCGATATAAAGCCCTGCCGAGAAAACAGAAACGCTTCTCCAACTATTATTCCAACGAATTCCTTGGGCATAATGTACCCGAAATGTATGTCCTGTTAAAAGACGAACTGAAGCCGGACAATGACTTTCTGGAAGACTGGCAGCTTCCAAGCGATAAATACGTGGTTTCCGAACCGGATCTTTACTACAGGGAAGAAAGCTTCAATTCAGGTGATACCAACATCTGCTTTCTTCTCGGCCATTCGGGAAGCGGGAAATCCGTGATGGCAAGAACCCTCGAGGGAGACGACATCGACCATATTGAGCTTGACGACCTGCTGCTTACGAAGGATCACTTTACCATGGAGGAGCTGAAGGACTATTCCGATATGATCTGCAGCTTCTTCTCCTCTGAGGGAGCGAAATACTATATCGGTTTGGAGGAGAGAAACAGCATCCCCAAAGAGGAATACGAAGACCGGGTGTTTGTAGACTTCGTCAATTTCGCCATGGATTATGCCGGGCAGCACAGGGAAAAGAGGTTTATTATTGACGGGATCTGGCTCTATCTCTATTTCGAAGACCCCTCGGTATTTGAGGACTACACGGTATTCATCAAGGGGACGTCCTTCCTGAAATCCAAAATCCGCGCGACGAAGCGGGAGATGCAGCGGGACAGGGAAACCCTGAAGGACAGGAAAGAGATGTTCGGCAGAGAAGTCCGGAACTACCTTCTGGATGAGGACAAGATCGACCGCTACCGCAGCTACTAAGGCGACCGCCCCGACACCATTTTCAGGGAGGAGACCAGCGAAGCCTCCAAGCAGGAGGAAGCCGTGGTCTGCGAGCTGAAGGAGATTGACCGGCGCTTTGTAAACGGGGATGCGGACGGGATCGGTGAGATCAGGAAAAGCGCGGAAGCCAACACGGAACTTTCCAACTGGAACAAACTGAGGATCATCAACGAATGCAACCTGGCTCTGATTGACCTCCGGATTGAAAACACCGGGACTCTCAAGAATGCGGAAGCATAAAGCAGAAATACAGCAACTATGGCAATTAATAAAGGGGGATCGTTCGATCCCCCTTTTGTTTATGCTGCTTTGGCTTGGAACAGGCCTTTGACCTTGTTCAGGACTGCGGTGCAGAAGTCCTGCACTGTCGTGACTGCGGTCCGGGCAAACTTTACGCCGATGCGGGTCGACATCTTTGTGCCCTTCGGGAGTTTGCTGCCTTCCAGCACCGCGGCGATCACATCTTTGTGCTTATACACGACCCATCCTGCCAGGCCGGCTCCCGCGAGGAAAGAGAGGCAGACGGTCAGGCCTTTCTTCCATTTTTTCCGGCCTTCTTTTTTCCCTTTCTTCTCTTCCATTTTTTTCTTCTCCTTCTTCTGTTTTTCTTTCTTCACGAGGTCGGCAAGCGCTTTGCCGATTACAACTTTTTTGATAAGACCCATGTTTTCTCCTCCCGGCTTGTCCCGATGTGCGCCGCTCCGCCGGGAGCGGCTTTGATGTCCTGATTCTATCACGAAACACAGGCAAAAACAATATACTCTGTTTTACCCCGTTTGAAAAACACGGGCTGTGTTTTTGCCTTGCTGACAGTAGTGCTTTCTGCTATAATCCTGCCCAGGAAGGGAAACCGGAGCAAAACAAGGAGGAACCCAGATGAAAACAAGAAACGGAGGAACCGCATCCCGCGGTGTCAGGCTGGCCGCCATCGTCGTTCTGCTGGCACTGTGCTTCCAGTTCATCGCCGTTCCCGCGGCAAAAGCGGAAACGCCGGAATACGGCGGGATGACGCTGAAAGAGGCTAAGCAGGCCCGCGTATACCAGGGTACCCTGGACAGCGTGTACACGCTCAGCACCTGGGAGTTCAAGGAGCAGGAGGACGTGCCTTACGTATCGCTGAAAGAGTACCTCAACCTGCTGTTTGTGGAGACCTACGACCCCGCGTTGGACTTTGCCTGGGACGGGGACGTGCTGCTGGTGACCCGCAATGATGTGAGTCTACGCGTGGACCCTGTGAACCAGATGGTCAGCGTGGACGACATGTGCGCATTCCTCGGGCCGCACGCGGCGGGCGCGCTTGCCGACGGCATCGTGGAGAAGACCGAGTTCATTGCCCTGAGGCCTTCCGATAAGAATGAGTCCACCCAGACGCTGGCCTTGGGATACGAGGTGAAACTCGTGGATTACGGGGTGGAAATGCTCCGTGTTGAAGATGACATTCTAATCCCTTTCGGCGTGGCCCAGAGCGTCTTTGCGGCGCCTGCCATGAGGGCGTTTTTTGCCTACAACGGAGATGATTATTATGACATTGTAAATTCCGTAGACAGCATCTACGGCACATCGTCGAATGCAGACGCGCCCAATCCCTATGCGAACATGTGGTACAGCGGGAGCTTTGCAAGCCGTGCGGAGCTCAGCGAAGCATACGCGAAGTACAACTATGCCGGCATGTGCATCCTCCTCGACCTGACCTACGGGCACAAGGAGGAAAAAGGGATCACGGACTTCAACAGCTATCTTGAAGAAAACGGCATGAAGGATGCGCTTCTCTCGACGGACCCGAAAGACGACGTCGAGGTGCTGAAAAAGCTCTTCGGTGGGATGTTTGACAGCGGGCATGACGCAGAGATTCTCTCCCCGTCGATCATCGACTCGGAAGGGGCCATTGAGAAGGCCGAGATGATTCACGAGTTCCTGGAGAAGATTGGCTATGATTCTCTGGCGGAACTGGGCAAGGATCTTTCTCCGATTCTCTATGCGCTGTTGAAGATGGTTCCCAAAGATGTTCTGCTGGAAAAGATCAACAACACTGACACCAGCAGCCCTGACATTGGACCGAATGTGATGAAAATGCTCACCGACATGATCCGTATGCAGATCCTGAAGCCTCTGAACTTCGGTTCCGGAAGCAAGGTGGATATCATCGGCGATACCTGCGTAATCTATTTTGAAGGCTTTAAAGAAGACCTGACGCGGTCCGAGAGCTTCTACACGAAGC
>JAFSLL010000261.1 GCA_017448455.1 Oscillospiraceae bacterium
GGGAAGGAGGTTACAGCTTCCGGCGGCAGCGGACTGTACCATGCCATCACCGACCGCATGGGCCCCGGCCATGACACCGGCATGATGATGATGCTGGACGGCATGCTCAAGGAACAGGGCAAGGAAGGACTCGCCATGCGACTCTATCGCCTGGCCATGCACCTCAGTGGCTCGGATAAGAAGCCCTTTATCGAGGGCGCATTCATGAACAAGTGGAACGGCAAATACTACCTGCAGTACGCTGCTCCCGGCACCGAACTTGCCACCTACGGGGACGGGGTGTACGTGGGAGGCTCACCGCTTGGACCCTTCACCTATCAGGCGCACAATCCCTTCTCCTCCAAGCCTGGCGGTTTCATCACCGGGGCCGGGCACGGTTCCACCATAGAAGATGCGTACGGCAATCTCTGGCACGCCTCCACCATGCGCATCTCCGTGAACGCAAACTTTGAGCGCCGCCTGGGCCTGTTCCCGGCGGGGCTGGACAGAGATGGGCTCCTGTTCTGCAATCAGAACTTCGCGGATTATCCGTTGGAAATTCCTGAGGGAAAGTTCGATCCACATAGCATCAAACCCAAGTGGATGCTCCTGTCTTACAAAAAGAACGGCGCGGCCTCCTCGTACCGCGAGGGTCATGAACCGGCCAAAGCGCTGGACGAGGATATCCGCTCCTGCTGGTGTGCCAGGGGAAGCGCCGGGGAATGGTACCGGCTGGATCTGGGTGATGTGTATGAAATACACGGTATCCAGCTCAACTTTTCAGATGTGGAAGTACCCATGCTGGAGGTGGACAAGGCTCTGCGCTCCAACGTCTACACCTCCAATCGCTACATCGACCCCGATCCCACGCTCCGCACTCGGTATCTGCTCGAGGGCAGTGCAGACGGCAGCGCGTGGTTTTCCCTCGCTGACAAACGCGGTGCCGAAACAAATCTTCCCCATGACTATATCGAGCTGGACGGACTAAAGCTGCGCTATGTGCGTGTCACAGCTGAGAAGCTGCCTTACGACGAGCCCTTTGCGCTCTCCGGCCTGCGCGTGTTCGGGCTTGGCAATGAGCCTGCGCCCGAAGCCGTCAAAGCATTTGATGTTGAGAGACCCGACGCACTGACCGCAAAGCTCAGTTGGAAAGCCGTCGACCGTGCCACCGGATATAATGTCCGTTACGGCATTGCCCCGGATAAGCTGTACAGCAGCCACATGGTCTGCGGGCAGGCCGAGGTGCTGCTCACCATGCTCAACGCTGGACAGACATATTATGCCGCAGTGGATGCATTCAGCGAGGGCGGTGTGACTGATGGCGCAAGCCTTCTGCTTCGTTGAAAAGTGAAATAGAGGCGGGCATCTTCATTTTTTCCGCTGGTTTAGAGAGCCGAACATGGACACTGGACGGCCACGATTGCGGGCATCAGAAGGGCGACAAGGTCTGCCGCCGACATCACGAGGAATAATAGGCTATAATCATGGATTGGGAGAGGATCATCACTTCTCCCAATTCTTTTCTTTCTTTTTCAGGTTTGTCCGTTCCCGCTGCTCCATTTCGGCCTGCTTTTCTTCCAAGCGTTTCCTTACTGAACGGGGCTTTTCATCGGGCTTCTCAGCAGTAACAGCAGGGCTGTTACAAGAATGATTTTAGGAGATATTGGCTAATTCCACAGGGATGTAAGACGACCCTTGCTCGATTTAAAGTCGTTATACGTTATTCAGTTCTTATAATCCATTCTTACTGTGCTGTAGCAGTTTCCAGTTTCATCGGCACTCGTTTATTAATCTGTTTCAATTTTAATGCCGGAATCCTCGATATTTTCTGAAATGTGCTAATCCCCGGCATTTTCCGGAGACAGAAAAAGCGCCAGTGGAGATCCGTTTTCTCAGCACTGACGCTATGTAAGATGCTATGAAATTGTCTAAAGGCGGCGGTAAGATCGCCAAGGTAGATGGAAAGGTTTTTCTGTTAGATCAAATATCTACCCGTCGTTAGAAGAAGTGGTTCCTTCTCGACTACTGTCCCTTCAGGACTCATCCAAATTTAAATGATTTCAGGTGATAAACGATCAAAACCCTGCGGTTAGATGACCCTTCCGCCGCAGTTGAAGAAAATCTGAAAATAAGCCGGTTAGAAAAAAGAGAGTTCTGGTTAGAAAAACATCTAACCAGAGGGCTTCCGGTTAGATGAAATTTGCTGCTTAAGTTGCCTGAAAAAGAAAAATCGGAGACCGTCTTATCTAACCAATCTAACGGCTCCGAAAAATGTTCCCGACGGGAATCGAACCCATATCTAGAGCTTAGGAGCGGTCGGTCTATCCTGGCGTTTAAAGTCAGTTAAGAGCCGTTGTGCCGCTCTGTTGCTCGGTTTTTTCGATGTTCGAATTCCGTTGTGTACACCTGAGATCCGCTTTTTTCATTAGAAATCCGCTCTGGATTTTAGCCAGATATTAGATTTTGCTAAAAAAGGCGTCGGTCGTTATTGGCGACCTCAGGAAACCACATCCACCCGGAAAGACGCAACTTTTACGTAGATCCTAATTGGTATGTACGGCCAATATAGCACACAGAATTGTCTTTGAGAAGAAAAAACGACCTGGTTATTCACCAAATCGTTTTCTTTATACATCTTTACTTGTCCATCGCCTTGACTAGCTGCTTCAGGAGGCCGGCCGTTTCCGGATTCCCCAGGAGCCTCATCAGCGTATCCATATCAGAGGCTTTCTGTTCTTCCGGATCCGGATCTTTTGCCGGAGCCGCCGGATCAGCACCTTTCCCTTCGTAAAATGCATCCTCAAAGAGCTGTGCATTCTTCCGACGGTCATCATCCAGAATGTGAGAGTACACATCCGTGACCATCGACGTCTGGGTATGTCCGGAGTCTCCCTGAACAGCCTTGATATCGCCTCCGTTCAGTTTCAACTTGTAAGTGATACTGGAGTGGCGGAGACTATGGAAGACCACTTTCGGAAGATCATGCTCCTCGATCAGCTTGTTCAGAGATGACTTGATCGTAGCAGGTTCAATAGGTAATCCGATCTGCCCTGCCATCACGAGGTTGTAATCCTGATACTCGCTGCCCAGGGCTTCTCTGGTGAAGTCCTGCTCCTTCTTCCATTCGATCAGCATGTTGGCAACCGTTTTCGGAA
>JAFSLL010000262.1 GCA_017448455.1 Oscillospiraceae bacterium
GTCGCCGCAATGATGATGACGCCGCTGTTGCTGCCAAAGCCGTCCATCTCCACCAAAAGCTGGTTGAGCGTCTGCTCGCGCTCGTCATGTCCGCCGCCGAGACCGCTGCCGCGCTGACGGCCAACTGCGTCAATTTCATCAATAAAGATAATGGCAGGGGCCGCCTTCTTGGCCTGATCAAAAAGGTCACGGACACGGCCGGCGCCGACACCGACATAGAGCTCGACAAAGTCTGAGCCGGAAATGGAGAGAAATTGAACGCCTGCCTCCCCGGCCACCGCTTTGGCCAGCAGGGTCTTACCTGTTCCCGGAGGCCCGATGAGCAGGACGCCCTTGGGTATGCGGGCGCCCATTGCCGTATAGGCTTTCGGGTCCTTCAGGAAATCGACGATCTCCGAAAGTTCTTCCTTCTCTTCATCGCAGCCGGCGACGTCGGCAAAGGTCTTTTTGTTCTTCTCTTCACTGCCGAGTCGGGTTCTGGCCTTGCTGAAACGAGCGACTCCGCCGGCGCCGCCACCCATCCGGTTCATCATGACATACCAGAGGAGCATCGCGCCGCCCATGAGAATCAGATAAGGAATGATGCTAGCCCACCAAGGAACCACGAAGCCTTCGTTATAATCGTACGTCTCCAGAATGCCGCTCTGGTGCTGCTCCCATATGATATCCTTGAAATCCTCATAAAAGAGACTGAAGCTGTATAGATCATAGCTCTTCTCTTCCGTCGGAAGAGCGGGATCACCTGTCCGAAGCTCCAGAATAATCTTATTTCCTTCCGTGGTAAAGGACTGCACTTTCTCTGCCGTGAACAGATCGACCAGTTCGGAATAGCTCTCTACCTGTTCAGGTTCGTTGTCACGTGTCATGGTGAAGATTACAGCGACCATAATCAGCAGAAGGAGAACATAAAAGCCTATGTCACGGGCACGATTGCGTTTAGGGTTCAAATCAACTCACATCCGTTCTTAACTGCATCACTTACGAATAGATTTCCGGTTTCAGAATACCAATATAGGGCAGATTGCGGTATCGTTCATTGTAGTCCAGACCGTAGCCTACTACGAAAGCATCCGGAACTTCAAAACAGGAATAATCCGCATACAGATCCGCCTTTCTTCTGGCAGGCTTGTCCAGCAAGGTGACAATATGCACCGAAGCCGGTTTTCTGACCAGCAGATAATTCTTCAGATAGTTCAGCGTAACGCCGGAATCCAGAATATCTTCCACCAGAATGAGATGCCTGCCGACGACATCCTGACTCAGATCCTTATTGATCTTGACAGCGCCGGTCGAGCTGGCACCGCTGTAAGAGGAAACTGCCATGAAATCCATTGAACACGGAATACTGACATGGCGCATCAGATCCGCCATAAAAATGAAGCAGCCCTTCAGTACCCCGATAAAAATCGGATCTTTCTCCGCAAAATCATCGGAAATTCTCTTTCCGACTTCAGAAACCTTTTCCCGGATTACCTCTTCCGAGAGCAAAACACGCTCAATATCATTGATCATAATGTCAGTGAAATTCCTTTCTTCTTTGCGCGTAAGAGCAATCTTACCATAGAAACATTCACTTTTGAAGAGTGTAGTTTTGAACAAGCCGTTAATTTATAAATGTTAAAACAGGAGTTTGCCTTTTCTCCTGGTTATTTTTCTGCCTGGAAGCTCCAGTACGCCAGGCTCCACCCCCGAGGCGAAACGCAGAAGCGCATCTGTCCGTTCCATACTCAGCCCGTTGCCGCATAATCGCCGTATCACCCGTCTCGATACCGGAAGATCCAGCTTCAGCAGTTCCGCGGCAGGAAGCACATTGCCCTGCAGATGTTCCGCAAGAAAGGCGTCGGCCAGCACGCAGAGATACGCGTCGTCCTCGCGGAGAAGCTGAGCAGTCCTTGAGACCGCGGACAGGAAAGAAGGGTTTTCTTCCTCGAGCAGAGGGACGATGCTGTGGCGAAAGCGATTGCGCGTATAGGCATCATCTCCATTGCTGCTGTCTTCGATATAGGGAAGCCCCCGACTTGCTAAATAAGTCAGGATCTCTTCCCGGGAAGTTGACAGCAGCGGACGGACAATCCGTCCGCGTACGGGCGGAATCCCAGCCATGCCGCGGGTTCCGGAGCCCCGGCAGAGGTTCATCAGAACCGTCTCCGCATTATCATCGGCGTTATGCGCGGTTGCGATTTTCTCACAGCCGAGCTGGGACGCTGTTTCTTCCAGAAAGCGATAACGGAGAATTCTGGCCGCTTCCTCAATCCCTATGTGCTTCTCTTCAGCAAAAGGGAGAACGTCTCCATGTTCCACCGTGCAGGGGACGGAGACCGCCGCGCACTGCTGCGCCGTAAAACGCGCGTCACGCTCGGATTCCTCTCCGCGAAGGCCGTGTTCATAATGCGCGGCGAAAAGCGTAAGCTGTCTCTCTTCCCGCAGGGAAACGAGCCAGTGGAGAAGACACATGCTGTCCGCGCCGCCGGAAACCGCACAGAGCACGCGGCTGCCTGGTACGAGCATCTCATACCGGTCGGCGAAATCAGCCTTCATCATCGTATCGCCGCTCCACGGAGGAGAAGGAGGTATATTCCGGGAGCCAGTTAAGTGGGACGGTACCGGTCGCGCCCTTACGGTTTTTCAGGACGATCGCCTCCGCCAGATTCGGGTTCTCCGACTCACGGTTGTAGTAGCCGTCACGATACAGCCCGATGACCACATCCGCGTCCTGCTCAATGGCACCGGATTCGCGCAGGTCGGACAGCATGGGGCGCTTATCCTGACGGGATTCATTGGCGCGGGAGAGCTGAGACAGGCAAATCACCGGAACATTCAGTTCCTTTGCCATAATCTTCAGCATGCGGCTGATGTCGCTGACCGCCTGCGTTCTGCTCTCGTTCGACCAGCTGTGCCCGCTGCCCGCGGACTGCATCAGCTGGAGGTAATCAATCACCACAAGGTCCAGGTTCTGAATACGGCGGCACTGGGCGTTCATATCGGAGACCGTCAGTGTCGGGTTGTCATCAATCCGAATATCCGTTGTAGAGATCATCTGTGCAGCGTCACTGACATCTTTCCACTGGCGGTCCGTCAGCTGTCCTGTCATCAGATTCTGTGAGGGAATCAGCGCCGCACGGGAGAGAAGACGACTGACCAGCTGCTCACGGGACATTTCCAGAGAAAAAATAGCCACCGTTTTGCCCAGATTCATACCGGCATAAAGCGCCATATTCAGTGCGATACTGGTTTTACCCATACCGGGACGGGCTGCGATCAGAATCAGCTCCGATTTGTTCAGGCCGAGAATCATGCGGTCCAGATCCGGAAGCCCGGTAGAAATGCCAGGGAACTTCTTTCCGGAGACAGCCGCCTCGGTCAGGTTGTCAAAGACCGTCTGCACCACCGAAGAAATCGGGAGCAGCCCACCGACATTTCTCCCCTGACGCAGCGCGTAGATCTTGCGCTCCGCCGCTTCCAGTGCGGCGTCTGCCTCTCCGCTGCCTTCATAGACCATGGCATTGATCTCGTCCGCCGCTTCTCCCAGTCTTCGCAGCAGAGCGCGGTCGCGGACGATGGCGGCATACTCCAGCACATTCGCGGCAGTCGGCGTCATGCGCATAACTTCCGCAAGGTACTGCTCGCAGTTATCCTGATAAACGCCCCGGACACGCATCTGGTTCAGGATGGTAACCGGGTCGATCGTCACGCCGTAAGCGAACATGTTGCTGACGGTATCATAGATCTCCCTGTTCAGTTTCCCATAGAACTCATCCGCGCGCAGCGCTTCCATCACAGCCGGGACACAGTCCGGATCAATCAGGATCGACCCGATGACCGCCTGTTCCGCCTGTGACGAAAACGGTACTTTTTTGCCGAGCAGTTCGTCCATCTTATCCTTCCACTACCAGTACGTTGATATTTCCGCTGACCTCATAGCCCAGTTTTGCTTTGACTGTATAGGAGCCGAAGGTCTTGATCGGGTCACCCTGAACAATCTTGTTCTTCTCAATGTCCAAGTCAAACTGCTCTTTCAGTGCCTTGCTGATCGCTTCTGAAGTAACGGCCCCGAACAGCTTTCCGCCGTTGCCGGCTTTCGCACGCACAATCACCTGCACTTCTTCCAGCCGTTTGGCGTACTCCTGCGCCTGCGCCTTCTCTTTGGCTGCCTGCGCGGCCTTCGCCTTTTCCTTCAGTTTAATGGCATTGATGGCATCCGCCGTAGCTTCGGAAGCAAACTTGCGGGGAAGCAGATAGTTACGTGCATAGCCGTCAGAGACTTCTTTAATTTCACCTTTTTTCCCCTGTCCTCTGACATCAACATTGAATACAACCTTCATAAAACGGCTCCTCTCTGTTATCCAAAGTAATCGTCAATGGCCGCGTGGATTCTCTCCTCTGCGGCCTGCGGCGTAATGTTTTCAAAATGCACCGCAGCGGCGCTTCTGTTCCCGCCGCCGCCAAGCTTCTCCATCAGGATCTGGACATTCACCTCTCCGATGGAACGCGCGGAGGCATACATGCCGCCTTTCCCATCCGGAGACGTAACGATGGAGGCATTAACGCCGGATATGTTCAGCAGTTCATCTGCGGCCTGTGCCGCGACAATTCGATTCTGTTCCTCATCCGGAATCACAACTGCCACGCCGCGGTACAGTTTGGCATTCTGCATCAGCTTGTAACGGGCAACCGTCGTATCCATATCCATCTGGAACAGCTTCTTTACCTCCGAGGTTTCGGCACCGGCACGACGCAGCCATGCTGCCGCGTCGAAGGTGCGCTCACCGGTGCGGATCGAAAAGCTCTTGGTGTCCAGCACGATCCCGGACAGCAGCGCCTCGGCAACCAGCTTTGTAACATCCGCGCATTCCATCAGTTCCTGAATAATTTCGGTTACCAGCTCAGAGGCGGAGGACGCATACGGCTCAATAAAGCCCAGTGCCGCATTCTGGATATAGGTTGCGCCGACGCGGTGATGATCGATCACCGCCACGCGGTTGCAAGCTGTAAGCAAGGCTGCCTCTTCGACCTGTTCCGGACGGTTTGTATCCACGACAACCAGAAGGGTTTTGCTGTCAGCCGTGAGCAAAGCCTCATTCGGCGAAAGGAAAACATCCTTATGACCGCTCTCTTTCTTCATGCGGTCAATCAGCGGTTTCGCCGCGCTGTGGTTCTGATCAATCACGATGTGTGCCTTGACGCCGAGCTTCATGGCAAGGGCGTATATGCCGATATCCGCGCCGACCGCGTCCAGATCCGAGAAGCGGTGCCCCATGACATAGACTTTGGATGAGTCCTGAATCAGTTCCGAAAGCGTATTCGCCATCACGCGGGACTTGACTTTTGTCCGCTTCTCGATCTCAAAACCACGTCCGCCGAAGAATTCGAAACTCAATCGGTTTTTAATGACCGTCTGATCCCCTCCGCGGGAAAGCGCCAGCTCGGTCCCGATATCCGCGAACTGAAGCCCCTCTTCGAGCGTAGAGGCATCCTCTCCAAAACCGATGCTGATGGATGCCTCAATTCCGCTCGGACTTTTCACCTCATGCATCTGGTCAACAATGCGGAACTTGTTCCTGCGCATCTGATCGATGTCTTTTTTCTCAAATACAGCCAGAAAACGGTCCCTGTCATAACGGCGAAGAATACCGTGGTATTCCGAACTCCATGCACGAAGCCTGTCCTCGATCTCATCGCGGATATCATTCTTCACACGATCGGTATTGTTCCGGAACATCTCCTCCATATTATCAATGACAATGACGGCAGGAACCGGCCGCGACTGCTCATACAGAATGCGGGTGTTATCGTAATCCGTCACGTCCAGCCAATAGGTAGTGCCCATGACGGCACTGTCCTCTTCCTCATTCTCGGCACGAATGAGATTTCCGTGCAGCTGAAACTTGCGGCCGTTGACTTCTACCACCGAGGGATACTGTGTCTGTCCGTCAAGAAGCCACTTAGCCGTGAAGCCCGGAATCAGCGCAGCAAGCTGTGCCTCCATTCGCGAGCCGTAAACGGAGAACATCTCGAAAAAAGCGTCATTTCCCCAGATCACACTGGAATCGGAGAGACGGAAAACCGCAATCGGCAGAGGGAAACTCAGCAGTGTGCTGTTCTTTGCGTTCTCCGTATCATAGGTAATGGACTCAATATACGATTCCAGCAGTTTCTCTTTCTTACGTTTTGAAATCAGCGCTACTATTGCAAGGACAACAACAATTGCCGCTTCCGCGATGGCAAGATAATACTGCCTGAAATACAGCGCGCCAAGCACAAACAGAATCATACAGACCAGATATATCATGAAGCCCGGTTCCGCCAGCTGTTTGTAATTTTTATCCGATTTCATGGAACACCTCGCTTTCGCAGGAAAAGCACTTCATAAAGAATGAGATTTTATTATAACAGATTTGTGAACTTTTCGCAACACCTTCAGCTCTTCGCCGCTACTCCGGTTTTTCAGGCGGCAGAACTGCAGAGAGGCACCTGACCAGACGGAGAATCTCCTCCCGCCGAAAACGGTACGCGGAAGGATTTGCCACCAGTCTGGCACTGATCGGGCAAACTGTTTCCAGAACAACAAGACCGTTTTCTTTCAGGGTTTTCCCGGTTTCCACAATATCAACAATTACATCCGAAAGGCCGAGGATCGGTGCGATCTCAATCGAGCCGTTCAGCTTGATGAGCTCCACTTCTCTGGACTGTTCCGAATAATACTGTCCGGCAATGTTTGGGAACTTCGTCGCAACCAGAAGCGTACGCTCGCGGCTGTCACGGAAGCCCGACGGGCCCGCGACCGCCATTCTGCAGATTCCGGTTCTCAAATCCAGCAGTTCGTAGAGATCCGGGCGGTTCTCAAGCAGGATGTCCTTTCCCGCAATCCCAAGGTCCGCAGCTCCCCGCTCCACATAGATGGTAACATCGGAAGGTTTAACCCAGAAATAGCGAACTCCGGCAACATGGTTTTCAAAAACCAGTCTCCGATCAGGATTTTCCAGCTCCGGGCAATCATACCCTGCCTGCTTCAGCATCCTGTAAACCCGTTCTCCGAGCCTGCCCTTTGGAAGCGCAATATTAAGCATTCGGACTCCTCCTGATATCTACTGTCTCCCGGTAGCTGCCCTCCGCGCAGCGCTGAGCGCTGACGCTTTTTCCCTCCGCCTGCAGACGCTTCACTGCTGACTGTACTTCTGTCAGCGGTGTTTCCCTGTCATAAAGAAGGAGTACATCCGCATCCAGGACGGCACGAACCGGAAAAAGCTGCTCGAGAATTCCAAAATAGACGGCAAAGCCGGCTGCAGCGCCCTTTCTGTTCATGCGCTCCAGAAGCCGGTCGTATCTCCCGCCGGAGAGGACTTTTTCGGAAATGCCCCTGATAAAGCCCTGGAAAATAATCCCGTTGTAATAGTGTATATCGTTGATGACCGAAAAATCAAACCTGGCATCTGACTCTGCCGCCTCTGCAAGAAGACTGAGTTCCGAGAGCTCGTCAAAAACCGCTGGAGAAAGCCAGGCAAGCTGCAGCTGCAGAAGCTTTGCCGGCAGCTGACTGATTCCACAGGAGAGAGAGAGCAGACTTTTTATGTCATCCAGCAGCTCTGAACGCCAGCCCCGACCGGCAAACAGAGCGGAAAGTTCGTGCTCATTGCGGGTTGCGAGAAGATGCAGAAGCTCCGATTGACTTCTCTCATCTCCCGGCAGCAACAGCAGCAGGCTGCGCAGAATTCCGAGATGGGAAAAGCTCAGCACCGAATCCGCGGATACCGTACGGAGACTCATCTCTGCAAGCTGCATCACCTCGAACAAGTCGTAGCTGTCCAGATCCCCGATGCATTCCAGGCCGCACTGCATAATCTCATGAAACTGCCGGGAGCTGCCCGTGGGACGGTAAACATTCTCTTGATAATACAGCTTCTGCTTCCGGCCTTCCCGGAAAGAAGCGTTCTTAACGATGGAAAGCGTCACATCCGGCTTCAACGCGAGCAGTTCACCATTGGTATCGGTGAAGGTGATGACGCGGTCACTGACGAGAAAATCCTTGTTCCCGGCATAGAGCTCATACTTCTCAAACTTGCTCATCCGATACGGGCGGTAACCGTAGCGTTTATACAGACCGCGAAGAGAATAAAGGAGCTTCTCTCCTTCTTTCAGATACAGGTTCGCCGACTCCGTAGTCATCTGTCTTCCCCTTCCTGTTTCAGCCGGTTCAGCACCAGATCATAGCCGCCTGTCCCGTACTCGAGGCAGTGGCTGACACGGCTGATGGTTGCCGCGCTCACTCCCGTCTCTGCCGTAATGCTGCTGTAGCTGAAACCGTTGCGGAGAAGTCGGGCAACACGCAGACGCTGAGAAATGGCCTGCAGCTCCGTCACCGTACAGATATCTGAAAAAAACGCGAGGCATTCCTCTTCAGAATTCAGCCGCAGAACGGCCTGAAAATAATCCGCCATATCCTGTGTATACCAGTTTGCCATCGTAATCCCTCCGCTTCAGCACTTTAGTTTATTGAATCGGTTTGTTCATTATATGCCGCAAAGCGGAGTTTGTCAAGGCGATGCCCTCCGGATCACCCGATCGCATAATAATAAAAGCCGGCAGCACGAAGCTGCCGGTCCTCGAAAACTTTTTCTTTAAAGCTGATTCAGAATCCGAGTACAGAGAGAATCTCTTCTCCGATGGACGAAATGCCGCGAAGATGTCCCTCGTCCTCACAGTGAATGACTTTCCAGCCAAAGCGCGCGGCACAGTAGTCCGCCGCTTCCCGCGCGCGGGCGAGATAAGCGAGGTTGCTCTCGTGGATATCCTTCCTGCGCTCATCTCCATGATAGCGCCCGTTCATCAGTTCCTGACTTTCTTCCACATCCAGACGCAGATATACCACGGCATCCGGTTCTGGAAGACCGAGTTTCTGATACTCAAACTCAAAGAGCCAATCCAGATATCGGTCCCATTCCGAACGTTCCAATTTGCAGCACTGATGAACTGCGTTGGAGGTTGTGTAGCGATCCGCAATCAGAATTCCGCCCTGTTCATAGAAGCCGCCCCAGTCCTGTTTCATGCCGGCATAGCGGTCGACCGCGTAAAACGTGGATGCCGCCCAGGCATTGACATCGCTGGGCTGCAAACCGAATTGCCCGCTGAGGTACATCTTTACGAGTGCGGAAGAATCACTCCCGTAATTGGGAAAGGAAATTTCCCGAGCCGGAAGATGGCGTTCGCGGAGAGTATCCGCAAGACGCCGGGCCTGTGTGGCCTTTCCGCTGCCGTCAAGGCCCTCGATCACGTAAAGCCTGCCGCTCATCGCCTCAGACGTGAAGGAGGGATTTCCCGGTCATTTCAGACGGCTGCTCCAGTCCCATCAGGTTCAGGATCGTCGGCGCAATGTCCGCGAGACGTCCGTCATCCAGGCTCGCGCCTTCACGGGTTACCAGGAACGGAACGGGATTGGTCGTGTGCGCGGTATTGACCTTTCCGGTCTCGTCGAACATGCAGTCGGCATTGCCGTGATCAGCCGTGACGAGGAGAACCACATCCGGATGCTTCGAGACTTCCTCCGCGATCCGGCCCATGCAGGCATCCACGGTCTCAACCGCTTTCACAGCGGCATCCATCACGCCGGTATGCCCGACCATGTCACAGTTGGCGAAGTTGCAGACGATCAGATCATAGCTGTCGGACGCAAGTGCTTCCACAACCTTGTCCGCGACCTTCTCCGCGCTCATCTGCGGGATGAGGTCATAGGTTGCGTACTCCTTCGGAGAGGGAACAAGGCAGCGGTCCTCCCCTTCCGTCTGCTTCTCGACGCCGCCATTGAAGAAGAAGGTCACATGTGCGTACTTCTCCGTCTCGGCTACGCGGAACTGCTTCAGGCCGTGCTCACTGATGAGGTCGCCCAAAGTATTATCAAGCTCCTCAGGCGGATACGCGATGGGGAGGGTCAGGGCTTCATCGTACTGTGCCGTGCAGACATAGGAAAGCGGATATACCGTCTTCCTGCGCGCAAAGCCGTCAAAATCGGGCAGATTCAGCGCCCAGGTCATCTCTCTGGCGCGGTCGGGGCGGAAGTTCATGAAAATCACACTGTCGCCCTGCTGAATCATGCCCTCCGGGCAGACAACCACGGGTTTAACAAACTCGTCGGTGACATTTTCGGCATAGCTCGCTTCCACCGCTTTCACAGCGTCCGGGCATGGGATCCCTTCTCCAAGGACGATGGCGTTATAGCCGGCCTCGACACGGTCCCAGCGCTTGTCGCGGTCCATGCCCCAGAAACGTCCCTGAACCGTGGCGATGCGGGCATTGCCCAAGGCATCACACTTGTCCTGCAGCTGCTTTACGAAGCCGGCTCCGCTTGTAGGCGGAACATCGCGTCCGTCCAGGAAGCAGTGGACATAGACATGCTTAACATTCTTCCGCTTTGCGAGATCGAGCATGGCGAAGATATGCGTCAGGTGGCTGTGAACGCCGCCGTCGGAAAGCAGACCGAGGATATGGAGAGACTTATCATTCTCTACCGCGTCCGATATCGCCTTCAGATAGACAGGGTTCTCAAAGAAACGCCCTTCTTCAATCTCCTTGCTGATCTTCGGAAGAATCTGAAACACAACCCTGCCTGCCCCAATGTTGGTATGCCCGACTTCGGAGTTGCCCATCTGTCCGGCAGGAAGACCAACATCCAGACCGGAAGCCTGAAGCTGTGAGTGCGGATAGCGCGCGAATAAGGCATCCAGATTGGGCTTCTTCGCCTGCGCAATCGCATTCCCCGCCGTGGGAGGGGCAATGCCGTAGCCGTCCATGATGATCAGGACAGCACGGTTTTTGATCTCAGTTTTCATACCGCGTAATTACTCCTGCGCGGTCGCGGCGATAATGGTAGCGAAGTCAGCGGGCTTCAGGGATGCGCCGCCGATGAGGCCGCCGTCGATGTCCGGCATGGAGAGAAGCTCGGCAGCGTTCTTGGCGTTCATGCTTCCGCCGTAGAGAATGCTGACCGCACGGGCAATCCTGGCGCCGTAGAGCTTGCGAATCTCCGCACGGATGGCACAGCAGACTTCCTGGGCCTGATCGGAAGTGGCAGTCTTGCCGGTACCAATCGCCCAGATCGGCTCATAGGCGATCACGCAGCGGCGGACCTGCGCTCCGTCAATGCCGGCAAGAGCGGCACGCACCTGGTAAGCGATGTAGGACACGGTAAGGTCCTTCTCACGCTGGTCCAGGCTCTCACCGACACAGATGATGGGCGCGATGCCTCTGGAGAGAAGCGCCTTTGCCTTCTCGTTGACCTGAGCATCGGTCTCATGATGATACTCTCTGCGCTCGGAGTGACCGACGATGCAGTACTTGGCACCGATGTCCGCGAGCATATCAGCGGAAATCTCACCGGTGAAAGCGCCCTTTTCATGGGTGGAAACATCCTGGCCGCCCGCGGCGACACGGCAGTCTCTGCCGGCCTTGACCATGGTCTGAATCATGACGGCGGGGGTGCACAGGACGACATCACAGTTTCTGGTTTTGGGAGCGACTTCCTTGAGCTCCTCAAGGAAATGCTTCACGCCGGAGTTGAGCTGGTTCATTTTCCAGTTGCCGGCGATAACGGTTTTGCGATACTTTCTGTTCATGGTTTTATTCTCCGTTTTCAAGATTTTATTTATAAAGGGAGAGCGGAGTGGACTCCACTCTCCGTCTGTATCCAACCCGTCTGTATCCAATTACTTATCCAGCAGGCAGGCAACACCCGGGAGTTCCTTACCTTCCAGGAACTCAAGGGAAGCGCCGCCACCGGTGGAGATGTGGGTAACCTGATCGGCAAAGCCGAGCTTTTCAACAGCGGATGCGGAATCGCCGCCACCGACGATCGTCACGGCGCCGGACTCGGAGAGTGCCTTCGCCATGGCCTTGGTGCCACCGGCGAACGCCTCAAACTCGAACACGCCCATCGGTCCGTTCCAGACGATGGTGCCGGCCCCCTTCACCGCTTCGGCATAGAGAGCAGCGGTCTTCGGACCGATATCCATGCCCATCAGGTCTTCGGGGATGTTGCCTTCCGCGAGGACAGGCTCCGCAGTCGCGGAGAACTCGGCAGCGCAGAGGTGGTCAACCGGGAGAAGGAAGCGAACGCCGCGCTCTTCCGCCTTCTTCAGCATATCCAGCGCATAGTCCAGACGGTCTGCCTCCAGAAGAGACTTGCCGATCTCAAAGCCCTGTGCCTTCAGGAAGGTGTAGGCCATACCGCCGCCGATGATGATGGTGTCGGCCTTTTCCAGCAGGTTGTTGATGACCGCGATCTTATCGGAGACCTTGGCGCCGCCGAGAACCGCGACAAAGGGACGCTTGGGATCGTCAAGGGCCTTGCCCATAATAGAGAGTTCCTTGTCAACCAGCAGTCCGGAATAGGCGGGAAGATAAGCCGCAACGCCTGCCGTAGAGGCATGGGCGCGATGGACGGTACCGAAGGCGTCGGATACAAAGATATCCGCCATGTCGGCAAGGGCCTTGGCAAAGTCAGCGCCGTTCTTTTCCTCGCGGATATCGAAACGAAGGTTCTCAAGAAGCATGATCTGACCCGGCTGAAGAGCGGCAGCTTTTGCCTGGGCATCTTCGCCGATGATGTCTGAAGCGAAAATCACATCCTGACCAAGGAGCTCGGAGAGACGCTTGGCAACCGGTGCGAGGGTAAGCTTGGTTTTCCATTCACCTTTGGGCTTGCCCAGGTGAGAGCAGGCGATCACGGCAGCGCCGTTTTCCAGCAGGTAACGAATCGTCGGGAGAGCGGCAACAATGCGCTTGTTGCTGGTAATCTCGCCGGTTTCCTTGTTCTGAGGTACGTTGAAGTCGCAGCGGAGAAGGACTTTCTTGCCTTTTACATCCACGTCGTAAATGGTCTTCTTGTTGTAGTTCATGGTTCTTCCTCCTATAAATGTTTTAAAAAATCACAATTGGGAGATTGCGATAATTGGATTCTTTTCTTCGGTATTTTAACACAAATTTCGGAAAAATATACTATTATTTCTAACTTTTTTTGAATTCTTGCATAATGTACAAAACTGCGATATAATTGTTTTCCAAGGGTAAACTTTTTTTGTCATTTTGCCCATGTCATTCTTCTGACAGAAAGGCAGGCATAATGGAGTACAACTGCGATCTGTGTCCGCGCTCCTGCAGGGCGCCCCGTGACGACGAAAAACCCGGCGGTTTCTGCCGGAGCCCACTTCTACCTAATATCGTACGTGCCGCCCCGCATTATGGGGAAGAACCCTGTATCAGCGGAATGCGCGGCGCGGGAACTATCTTCTTTACTGGCTGCAGTCTACGCTGCATCTACTGCCAGAACCGGGAGATCAACAGAGGGAGCGTCGGAAAAACGGTATCTGTCTCCCGACTGCGTGAGATCATGCTCCGCCTGCAGGATCAGGGCGTGCACTGTATTGATCTTGTCACACCGAGCCACTTCGCGCCCGCTGTCGTGGAGGCGCTCGCCGGCATACAGCTCGAGATCCCGGTCGTCTGGAACAGCTCCGGCTATGAGAAACCGGAGACGCTGCGTTTGCTGGATGGACTGGTACAGGTATACCTGCCGGATCTGAAGTATCTGAACGCGGAAACAGCACGTCGTTACTCTGCCGCAGCAGACTACCCCGATGCGGCACAGGCAGCGATCAGGGAAATGGTCCGTCAGCGCGGCCCCTGCCTTTTCGATGACGAGGGTATGCTGCAGTCGGGTGTGCTGATCCGCCATCTGATTCTGCCAGGCCATGTTCCTGAGAGCATGGATGTTATCGACTGGGTGGCAGAAACCTTTCCGGAGAAAAGCGTTCTGTTTTCCCTGATGAGCCAGTATACTCCCATGCCGGCTACGGAAGCATACCCGGAACTGCAGCAGCGCATTACAAAAGAGGAAAATGACAACCTCGTGCACTATATGCGCATGCGACATCTGGAGGGATACTGGCAGGAACCGGACGCGGCAGGCGAGGAAAGCATCCCTCTGTTTGACGGAACGGGTCTTGACTTTTAATTCCCAGTGTAACATAATACGTAAAACGGTATACAACAAAAAACAGGAGGATTCGATCATGAATTACAGTGAAGTTCTGGAAAAAGCAAGAGACTGTGTCGGACCGTACTGCAAAGCATGTCCCGTATGCAACGGGCGCGCCTGCGCAAACGCGATGCCCGGCCCCGGCAGCAAGGTTCCCGGCAATGTAGCTGCACGCAATTATGAGAAGTGGCAGGAAATCTGCCTGAACATGGACACACTGTGCCCCAACGCGGATCCCGACATTGGCTTCAGCTTTGCGGGCAGAGATTTTTCAGCGCCCATTTTTATGGCACCGCTCGGTGCGATCGACATGCACTACGGGCCGAAGTACAACGACATCGCCTATAACGCGATCCTTATAAAGGCCGCGTATGAATACGGTGTGGCTGCCCTGACAGGCGACGGCGTGAATCCGGCGATCATGCTCTCAGCCGCGGAGGAGATGGTCAAGTACGAGGGTGTCGGCATTCCTACCATCAAACCCTGGAACAAGGAAGCTGTCTTTGAGAAGCTGGACGTGCTGAACGAGAAGAAGATCTTTGCCGCGGCAATGGACATTGACGGAGCGGGTCTCCCCTTCCTGAAGGCGATGAACCCGAACGCAGGCAGCAAGTCTGTTGAAGAAATGCGCGAGATCATCAATTATGCGAAGATGCCGTTCATTATCAAGGGTATCATGACGCCTGCCGGCGCGCAGAAGGCGGTTGACGCCGGTGCCGCTGCGATTGTTGTCTCCAACCACGGAGGCCGTGTACAGGGCGGTGTTCCGTCCACAGCGGAAGTTCTGCCGTCCATCGTAAAGCAGGTCAAGGGCAAGATCACCATCTTTGTAGACGGTGGCATCCGTTCTGGTGTCGATGTGTTCCGTGCCATCGCGCTCGGCGCCGACGCCGTACTGATCGGCAGGCCCGTCCTGACCGCCATCTACGGCGCGGGTGAAGAAGGGTACAAGGTTTACATGGACAAGATCGTCGGTGAGCTCAAGAGCACGATGACCATGTGCGGCGCTGCAACCTTGAGGGATATCAACGAAGACAAGGTCTGGAAGGCCTAAGCTGAATTTCGCGGAGTGTCAGAACAGGAAATCAGTACCGTCCCCAATTCTTCCAATTCTTTTATATAAATATTTGTCAATATTAAACCGGAGAAGTGTCACACACCTCTCCGGTTTTGCATGTTATTCCTATTTTCTGAGGCAGTCTGCCAAAAGCGCCGGCATCGCTTCCATGATTCGAGCCATTTAGAATTGTTCATGATGTGATCTTACTCAAAGCTGTCCCGGATACCATTGGACATCCTGATTTTTATCAGGTCTGGAAGATAAGTCGTTCCCTCTGCTTCTGGATTACCGATCTGTTTTTCCTTTCTTACCAGACGACAATTCTGTCTTCCGGAGTCAGGTACATGGTGTCTCCTTCCTGTACATCGTATGTCCGGTAGAATTCGTCAAACTGCTGTACCACAGTGTTGACTCTCAGATATGCCAGCGGATGAGGATCATTTTCCAGGATCATCATATCCCGCTTGTAATAGGAGGAGAACCTCCACAGCTTGGCAAAAGATCGGAAGAAGAGATCATAATCGAAGTTTTCCTGCTTCTCAGCCAGTTTCAGGGTTGCTTCCATACCGGTAATATCGGCGGTTGCTTCGGCCGATATCATTCTCCCGTTCGCATTGACCCCTTCAAAGATCGTGATGCCGTCGTAAAAATCAACGACTCTCTCCACTCTTCTTTTGAATTCTTCAAGGTCTTCTTTCCACCAGTCTTTGAGCTCCCCGTCTTTTGTTATACGCGCGCCGTTTTCATCAAAGCAGTGGCTGATTTCATGGGCGAGCGAAGCTCCGACAGCCGCATACAGCTCCTCTTTGCTCATATCCGGTGTATATCCGCTATCTTTCAGAATACCTACGGTGAACATCAGGCCATTAAACTCCGGGAAGGCTCTGGCATTGTCTTCCAGTGTGGACATGAACATCCATGCGTGATCATCCGGTATGATTTCTTTCCCGACCAGCGCGCCCTGTTCAAGCTGGCTGTAACGGTCAAGCGCCAGTACGATTTCAGCAAAGTTCAGGCCGTCAAAGCTCAGATCTTCATATTCTTTCAGATTCTCCGGGCAGACGGCGAACAGCTGCATCGCATCCACTTTTTCAAGCACTTTTTCTCTCGTCTCTTCGCTCATCCATTCGGCGCCGGCAATCATTTCATGGTAAATGGACTTGAATTCACGGAAGAAATCATACATGGCCTGTCTGAGCTGTGACTGATCATACCGCGCAAGATAGGCGCTGTCGACCGCCCCCGTGAAATAATATTTCAGCTTATCGAATACCTTACTTATGTCCCGAATGCAACCGGATTAAACAAGCAGAAACAATCAAGAATCCAAGGCGAATCATCATTTAGACCTGCGGATTTCCCTCCCGGTCAGGGCTTACATGCCTGCCCGGATCGTGAACAAAATCCGGGGTCAGCCGGCAGTGCAAAGGAGGTTCTTCAAAACCTCGACCGCCTTGTCCATGTTTTCGACGGAGATATGCTCATAGGGCCCATGGAAGCAGGCGCCGCCGGTGCCCAGGTTCGGACAGGGAAGACCGCGCAGGGAAAGCTGTGAGCCGTCGGTTCCGCCGCGCACGGGAACAAGGACAGGTTCCAATCCGGAGGCGCGGATCGCCTTCTCGGCACGGTCGCGCACCGCCGGGAAGCGGTCAAGCACTTCTGCCATATTGCGGTACTGCTCACGCAGGCACAGTTCCGCGGTGCCGGCGCCGTACTTGGCATTGAGGAAGTCCGCTGCCTGCTCCATCAGAAGCTTGCGGGCCGAGAATTTGTCCGCATGATGGTCACGGAGAATATATTCCAGCGTGGCAGTCTCCACATTCCCTTTCATACCGGTCAGATGGAAGAAGCCCTCCCTGTCCTCGGTGCAGGCAGGCGTCTCGGCTGCGGGAAGGAGCGATGCAAACTCCATGGCAAGAAGGGATGCGTTCTTCATCTTCCCCTTCGCGTCACCGGGATGGACATTCACACCGTGCAGTGTCACGATGGCGGCAGCCGCGTTGAAGGTCTCCGCATTCCACTCGTTCACTGCGCCGCCGTCCACCGTATAGGCAAAGTCCGCACCGAGCCGGTTGAGGTCGAGAAGACTCGCTCCATGACCGATTTCCTCATCGGGCGAAAAGCAGACGGCGACAGGGCCGTGCGGGAGTCGCTCCGCAATTATTTCCTCACAGGCGGTGATGATCTCGGCGATACCGGCTTTGTCGTCCGCGCCGAGCACTGTTGTGCCGTCGGTCGTGATCAGTGTGTGGCCGACGCAGTCCAGCAGATCCGGGAAGCGCGCCGGATCGAGCACACGGCCGCTCTCCCCGAGCGGCAGAGGCGCGCCGTCATAATCCGGAACCAGCACGGGACGGACATTCTCCCCTGGAAAATCCTCGTCCGGGATGGTGTCCAAATGCGCGATGAGGGCGATGCAGGGCTCCGCCTCACATCCCGGGGTGGCCGGGAGGCAGCCGTAAACATAGGCATGCTCATCTACACCGACCTCTTCAAAACCGAGTGCGCGCAGTTCCTCCTCCAGCAAACGGCTGAGAACAAACTGCCGTTCCGTGGATGGGGTTCTGTCCGCGCCCTCCCGGCTGGATGTATGTACCGTGACGTAACGAAGCAATCTTTTATGGGCTTTCATATTCTATTCCTCCTTGTTTGGAATGGCATCATTCAACGGGGTGAGATGGGCACGCTCATTGCTGTGCCGAAGCAGGGTGCGGAGCTGCTGCTGTGCGGCATCCAGCTCGAGCGAAAAGGCCTCCGGGCTCAGGCGCAGAACACCGGAGCGGGCTGCGCTGACACGGATCATCGCGTCGGCGGTGACAATGGCAACCTGTTCGTTCCTGCCGATCTCGGCGGCGAGCTGCTCCAGATACGCATCGGCACTCTCCCCTTCCGGCGTAAAGACTACCCGGAGGTTGGCATGGATGGTTCGGGTACCGGGGTTACCGGGAGCGCGGTAGCCGTCAAAGACGAGGACCGCGTCATTTCCGCTCACTCCGCAGTAGTTTGAGAGGCTGTCCATCAGAAGCGTACGGGCTGAATCCAGATTCTCTTCCGCCAGACGGCGAAGATCCTCCTGCGCATAAATGAAGTTGTAGCCGTCCACCAGCAATGTACGCTTACGCGTGGAGATGCCTGCCGCAGGCTGAGACGGAAGCGAAGACGGGGCAACCGGGGTATAGGACGGCCGGCGTACCGGCCCGAACTCCCGCAGCATAATCTCCTCCAACTCACGGTCATCAATCCGTTGGATTCGGTGTGCGGGAGGCTCCGGAATGTGTTCACGCTCCAGTGCAGAGGGCAGGTGCATATACGAGGTCACCCGCTGCCACGGTACGACAGTGCCGGCGCCGTGGGAGCAGAAGACCGAATCTGCCGGCCAGGCGATGTCCCGTTCCGGATGATAGTTGGATTCGGCAATGATTTTTTCCGGCTCCCGGCACGGTTCCCAGCCGGCCGGGTGCATGCTCAGGCTTCCGAGTCCGTGGGTATAGGAAAGCAGGATCTCGGGATAATCCAGGATCTCCGCGGCAGGTGCGGTACCGGTAAGACAGGCGGTCGTCTCCGTGAGTTCAGGCGGCTCATGACGCGCGTGCATCAGGCGGAGGTCAGAAAGCGCGCGTCCAAGCTGCTCAGAGGGAAACTCCATCTGAAAGCACAGAACCGGCTCCAGCAGGACAGATTCTGCCTGCATCAGGCCGTGGCGGAAAGCCCGGCGGGTCGCCTCCTGAAAATCCCCGCCCTCGGTGTGCTTCGGGTGAGCTCTCCCGGAAGCAAGCGTGACGCGCAGATCCGTTACGGCGGCCCCTGTGAGTACACCGGGAAGCTCTCCATAGCGGAGCGTGTCCAGGATCAGGTTCTGCCAGCTGCGGTCGAGCAAGTCTACGGGGCAGATGCTGTCCACCTGCAGACCGCTTCCTAGCGGCAGGGCTTCAAGCAGCAGGTGCACCTCCGCGTAATGACGGAGAGGCTCGAAGTGCCCAACGCCCTCCACCCGGCCCCGGATGGTCTCGCGGTAGACAAAACGCCCTTCCGCAACCTCCATACACAGGCCGAAGCGCTCCAGCAGCAGTGACCGCAGCATATCCGCCTGCATCTTTCCGGAGAGGCAGACACTGAGCGTGCCGTCCTCCGAGCGCGGGCTGAGTTCCGGGAGTTCCTCAGAAAGGCTCAGAAGCTTTTCCATCACCGGATGCAAATCCTTCACGCCGTCAAAGCGCAGATTGTAACGTCGGACAGCGTCCTCGCCCGTATCCGGTCCTGATGCGGTGCTGCCAAGCACCGTGCCGGAAGCTGTCTCTGTAAGGCCAAGCACAGCACAGACCTGACCGGCTTCCGCATAGTCCACGGTTTCATAGCGGGCGCCGGTATAGACACGGATCCCCGTCACCTTCTCCTCACGCGTCATGCCTTGACGGGCAAGGTAGCGGAGTGTCTGCCGGACCCGGAGGCTGCCTCCCGTCACACGCAGGAAAGTCTGACGCTGCCCGCGCGCATCCCGGCCGATCCGGTAACAGAGGGCAGAGAAAGAATCAGGCCATTCCGGTGCCTCCGTCCAGCGGTCTAGCGCAGCAAGAAAGGTTCGAACTCCCTGCAGGCGCAGCCCCGAACCGAAAAAGCAGGGTATGATATGGCGGAAGCGGATCGCTGCGGCCATATCTCCGTCCGGAATGACACCGGTGTCGAGGAAGTCCTCCATGCAGTGTTCATCCAGCGCCGCACACTCCTCCATCAGCTCCGCTTCCGGCAGTGTGAAATCCGTTACCGCCGCGGAAAAGCGCCGCTTCAGCTCCGCAAGGATCGACGCCCGCTCCCCGGCAGGAAGATCCATTTTGGACACAAAAACCCAGACGGGCATCCCGCGCTGCGCAAGCAGCTCCCAGATCTGCCCGGTATCCGCCTGGATCCCTTCGCTGCCGCTGATCACCAGCACTGCCGCATCCGGCACGCGCAGCCCCCGTCGTGTCTCCGCAAACAGATCCGCATGTCCCGGAGTGTCGATCAGGCAGAACTCGGTATTGCCGTACGTCAGCACCGCCTGTTTGGAAAAGGCGGTGATCCCGCGCCTGCGCTCAAAGTCCTCGTAATCCAGCGTGGAATCGCGGTGGTCGACTCTGCCGATTTTCTTCAGTTGTCCCGCCTCGTAAAGCATGGCCTCGGCGAGCGTGGTTTTTCCCGCGTCAACATGGGCCGTAATGCTGAGGCAAACTCTTTTTTTCTTCTGCATGGGCGAATTTTAACAGTTTTTACTGTTTTTTACAAGCTGGCACGGTGAAATAATCACTTTTTCTTTTTTTGAAACTTTGACTACCATTTTTGATCAAACTATGATATAATTAATTGTCAGATTGTAACCAAGTCTCCTTTTACAAGTCAGGAGGAATGAAGATATGAAAAAAATCCTTGTTTTGGAAGACGAGAGCAACATTCGCAGCTTTGTTGTCATCAATCTTCGCAGAAGCGGCTACGAGCCGATTGAAGCCTCTACCGGGGCGGAAGCGCTGGAGAAAGTCAAGGCCAATCCGGACATCTGCCTTGCTCTGCTGGATGTGATGCTGCCGGATATTGACGGCTTTGAGGTCTGTCGCCGCATCCGCGCGTCCGGCTCAAAGATGGGCATTATCATGCTGACCGCAAAGAGCCAGGAGATTGACAAGGTTACCGGCCTGATGACCGGTGCGGA
>JAFSLL010000026.1 GCA_017448455.1 Oscillospiraceae bacterium
CTCCTCAGAGGCAGTGCGGTAGTTCAGACAAAAGCAGGAATAGCCGAGCTCGTTGAGCCGCGCGGCCATGGGCAGCGATTCCGGCAGCGTGCAGACCGCTCCGAAGCCTCCCCCGGCAAGCAGAAGCGCATATCTTCCCGGCTGCTCCTCAAGGGGAGGAAGGTAAAGCATTTGCGCCTGCGCTTTGTCCGGAGACGCGGCGATCTCATCTTCGGAATACAAGGAAAAAACCAGCGGATGCCCCGCGCGCGACGCGCGTTCCAAACGGCGCAGACCGTACAGCATATCGTCCAGTCCCCAGGTGGGATGCTGTTCATGGACCTGGCGGAGAGAACATGACATGGCCGACTGTATCCACTGGTCATTTACGGAGGAAATGTAGTTTCCTCTCATGGCGCGAAGCTCCTGATCCTGATATAGGTCCCGGATCGTGGTGTTCTCGTTCAGCTTCATAAAAACTCCTTGACAGGCCTGCTCATAAGTGTTACATTTGTTACCGTAACAAATGTAACACTTAATTTATGGATTGACAAGTTTTTTTCGCTTATTGGGAATGAACTGTAACAAAACTACCGGAGGTGTAACAGGATGGCGAGGAAAAATGAAGCGCACGACATGGTCATGGAAAGCTTAACGGAGGCTCTGCTACAACTGATGCGCACGAAGCCGCTTTCGGAGATCAGTGTGTCTGAGCTGTGCGACAAGGCAGGCGTCAGCCGCGTAAGCTACTATCGAAACTACAATTCCATGGCTGATATTCTGGTGAGGCACTTAAATAGTTGTACAGATGCCTGGTGGGAGGTTTTTTCCAAAAAACCCGCCGATGAGTTTTATTCGGAATTCTGGCCGTCATTGCTGAACGAATACAGAAATAATGCTGATCTGATCCAACTGATTTTTGAAAATAATGTCCGCTATATCCTTCTGGATCATATTCATGACTGTGTAACAAAAGAAAGCACCGGTGAAGAGAGGGATGCCTATGTACGATCTGCTTTGGCCGGAGCACTCTTTGGTCTGGTAAGTGAATGGATTCGTCATGGCATGGGAGATCTTCCGGAAGGCTTCCGTCTGATTGAGTTGCTTGGACTTCTGGAGAAGCAGGGAGTGCATGTATGAGAGAGAAGCCTGCTGTTTTGAATCCCGCTCGGGATGTGACGATCACAGCCTATCCTGTCAAAAGGCCGAAAGCTTTTACATTTCTGATTGCACCGGGAGGCGGATACAACAACTGTGAAGAAGCCGAGAGTGCGCCGGTCGCCAGGCACTTCAACAAGCTTGGCTACAACGCTTTTGTTTTTCGCTACTCTGTGGGACAGCACAAGGATTGGCCCCATCCGCTGGAGGACTTTGACTTGGCGATGGAGTGGCTGCAGACGCATGCGCAAGAATACCGGGTCGACCCAACGCGCATCGTGGCGATCGGCTTTTCTGCCGGCGGGCATGTGATTGCCGCCGCAGCGTCAAAGGCGGTCAGAAAGCCCTTTGCCGCGATTCTCTGTTACGGCCTGATCGACAGAGAGACACTGGCGTACTGCAACCCCAGCGCGCCGGACGCCTCCGAGCTGGTGAACGCCGACACCTGCCCCTGCTTTCTGGCCTCTTCCCGGAATGACTGGATCGTACCCGTCACTAATACTACCAAGCTGATAGCCGCCTTTGAAAAGCACTACATCGACTACGAGGCGCATATCTACGGATACGCGATGCACGGCTTTTCGATCGGCAAAGCACAACATGGGAACAATCCCGTTTTCTGCTCCCGCGTGGGCGACTGGGTGGAGGACAGTCTCAGTTGGCTGCGGGAGCTTTCCGAGGGACGTTATATCTCCATCCGGGAGTCTGCCGCCTATCAGGACGCGCACACGGAAACGCTTTCCGTGCTGACCTCCTGCCGTCTGCTGGAGCAGAACCGGGACGCCTTGCCCATGCTGAAGAAGCGTTTCCCCGCCCAGTATCTGATCTATACCCTCGCCCGAAAAAAGATCGGAGCGTTCATGGATACCGTTTCCTTGAAAAATCTCTTTACACTGATGCGCGTCAAGGCCGGAACGATAGAAAAGATCGACGAGGCGCTGAGACGGTACAGGCTGTGATTCGATCCGAAGAAGGGAAGGTTTATCAATCAACGATAAGGAGGGGGCCTTGTATCATGCGCTATACAAGCTTTCAGCCTGGACAACCGTGGCTGGACACGGAGGGGAAACGTATCCAGGCACACGGAGGAAGTGTGTTCTTCGAAAACGGTGTTTACTACTGGTACGGAGAGAACAAAGAGAAGACGGACGGGAAGAACGGAATATGGCATTGGGGCGTCCGCTGTTATGCTTCCCGGGATCTGTATAACTGGGAGGATCTTGGCCTTATCATCCCGCCTGAACCTGACGATCCGGCGTCCTCTCTTCACCCCTCGTCCCAAATGGATCGCCCTCATATCATTTACAACAGGAAAACGAAAAAATATGTCTGCTGGCTGAAGGTCATGGGATCAACTCAGACGGAAACAGTTCTGACGGCAGACAGCTTGCTCGGACCCTATACCAAGGTGAAAGAAGGCCTGTCTCCGCTCGGAATGAGCGCAGGCGACTTTGACCTTGCCGTAGATGAACAGAGCGGAAAAGCATACTACTATTTCGAGAAAGTACACACGGAGACGATCTGCGCAGAGCTGAACGAAGAATATACAGATGTCACGGGCGTGTTTTCCAGTCATTTTCCTCATCCTTACCCGCCCTATGTCAGAGAAGCGACTGCACATTTTATACGCAACGGAACGCACTACCTGATCACCTCCGGGACAACCGGCTATTTGCCCAATCCATCAGAGATCGCCGTTGCGGACGATTGGCACGGACCGTTTGAAGTTCTTGGAAACCCACACGATGAAGATGAAACCAACACTTCATTTCGCTCACAGATTTCATCAGTTTTCCGGGTGCATGGAAAAAAAGACCTGTATATCGCCTGCGCTGACCGCTGGGCGCCGGAAATTGATCCAACTGTGATCCCTTACGAGTTTTACGCGCAGCTTTTTGAACTGCTCTTTACCGGACAGCAGGAGAAAGTCCCGGAGCTGGCAGCCAAATACAATTTGGATCGGGAGCTGCTGCGGAAAGTGTTTTATGATAATAGGCGCAATACTTCTGTGGCGGATTATGTGTGGCTGCCGTTGACTTTTACTGAAAACGGAAAGGTTGTCATTCGATGGCGGGATGAATGGCGCTTGGAGGACTACGAATAATGAATGTTGGGGAAATAAACAACACCATACAAGGTTATCTGAATAACCGGGAGATTTCGGGCGGCGCGTTGCTGGTGCGCCGGAACGGAGAGCTTGTCTATGAAAACTATTGGGGCTGGGCGGACATTGCTTCGCGTAGGCCGATAGAAGAAAACGCGATCTATCGCATGATGAGCATGACCAAGCCCGTCACGGCGGCA
>JAFSLL010000263.1 GCA_017448455.1 Oscillospiraceae bacterium
ACAAATCGTAAAATCCATGAAAAACCTCGCGGAAAAACGTGGCGGAAGCGAAGGAAACGCTACCGAAAAAGAAAAAGGCAGGAGAACAAAAACTCCCGCCGCATCTTTTAACAAAAAAAGCTTGACAAACGCCAAGCACTGATGCTAAAATACCTTGCTTATTATGCGTGGGGAAGAAAACCCTCCTACCCCATCCTGAAAACAGTATAGCATGATCAGCAAGTAAAATCAACGCAGACGGGGGAGAAAGTTACAACTCACCCAGGCGTTCTTGAATAAGGAGAGTATGCCGATGCCAACTGATGTTCTTTACGGGAAGACCCTTCGCAAGAGTTTTGCCCGTACACCGGAAATCATGGACATGCCGAATCTGCTGGAAATTCAGAAGAGTTCCTATGAATGGTTTCTGAACACCGGTCTGAAAGAGGTTTTCCGTGATGTGGACTCTGTCACCGACTACAGCGGCAATCTGGAGCTGAGCTTTGTTGACTACTCCATGAATGACGAGCCGAAGTATTCCGAAGAGGAGTGCAAGGCCCGCGACGCAACATATGCCCGTCCGCTGAAGGTGCGTGTCCGTCTTCGCAACAAGGAGACGGAAGAGATCAAGGAACAGGAAATCTTCATGGGTGATTTCCCTGTCATGACCAAGGGAGGCACGTTCATCATCAACGGTGCCGAGCGCGTAATCGTCTCCCAGATCGTTCGTTCTCCCGGCGTCTATTTCGGACATGACATTGACAAGTCCATGCTCAGCATCTTTTCCTCCACCGTGATTCCGTATCACGGCGCCTGGCTGGAGTATGAGACGGACGGCAACGACATGTTCTATGTTCGTATCGACAAGAACCGCAAGCTTCCGATCACCTGGTTCCTGCGTGCGATGGGCGCCTATAATGAAAACAACCCCTCTACCTGGCTCAGCTGTGTCGCGGAGAAGACGGTCGGCGCCGTCACCAACGAGCGCCTGAAGGAGATCTACGGCGAAGATGAGCGCATGGTTGCGACCATCGACAAAGACACCGCGAAGGATCGGGACGAGTGCCTGCTGGAAATCTACCGCAAGCTGCGTCCGGGCGATCCTCCCACCGTGGAGTCCGCCGAAACGCTGCTGGAAGGGCTGTTCTATGACCGCCGCCGTTATGAGCTCTCCAACGTCGGACGGTATAAGTTCAACAAGAAGCTTGCGCTTTATCCGCGCATTGTCGGCTATCAGCTGGCGGATCCGGTCGCGGATCCCGCCACGGGCGAGATTATTGCCGAAGCAGGCGAAGTGCTGAGCCGTGAAAAGGCGCGCCTGATCGACGACAGCGGCGTTGTCATGCTGGATGTCATGGACGACGGAAAGCGTATCCGCATCTTCTCCAACGGCATGGTCAACATGGCGCACTTTGTGAAGGACTTTGACCCGGCGGAAGTCGGCGTCAGGGAAAAGGTCCGCGGCATCCTGCTGTTCGAGCTGATGGAGCAGTATTCCGGCGAAGCGCTGAAAGACGCGATCCGCGAGCATATGGAAGACCTCATTCCGAAGCACATCATCGCCGATGACATTTTCGCCTCCGTGAATTATCTCAACTGCCTTGCCCACGGCATCGGTGAGCCGGATGATATCGACCATCTCGGCAACCGCCGCGTCCGCTGTGTCGGTGAGCTGCTGCAGAATCAGTTCCGCATCGGCTTTGCCAGAATGGAGCGCGTAATCCGTGAGCGCATGACCCTGCAGGATCTGGACATTGTCACGCCGCAGAGCCTCATCAATATCCGGCCGGTTACTGCCGCGATCAAAGAGTTCTTCGGCTCCTCCCCGCTGAGCCAGTTCATGGACCAGACGAACCCGCTGTCCGAACTGACACACAAGCGCCGTATGTCCGCCCTCGGCCCCGGCGGTCTGTCCCGTGAACGCGCGAGCTTCGATGTCCGTGACGTTCATTACAGCCACTATGGCCGCCTCTGCCCGATTGAGACGCCTGAAGGTCCGAACATCGGTCTGATCAACTACCTCGCTTCCTACGCCCGCGCCAATGAGTACGGCTTCCTGGTCGCACCCTACCGCCGCATTGAGAAGGGAACCTGCCGCCTGACGGACGAAATCGCCTACATGACGGCGGATCAGGAAGACCAGTACATCGTCGCCCAGGCGTCCGAACCGGTTGATGAAAACGGCTGCCTGAAAAACAGACGTATTACCTGCCGTCACCGCAACGATACGATCGAAGTCAACCGTGAAGAAGTTGACTACATGGATATCAGCCCCAAGATGATGGTCTCCATCGCTACCGCGATGATTCCGTTCCTGGAGAACGACGACGCCAACCGCGCTCTGATGGGCGCGAACATGCAGCGCCAGGCCGTTCCTCTGATGACAACCCAGGCGCCGATCGTTGCCACCGGCATCGAGCATAAGTGTGCGGTTGACTCCGGTGTCTGCGTCCTGGCGGAAGGCGACGGCGTTGTTACCGAGGTTGATGCCAATCACATCCGGGTCCGCTACGATTCCGGCGAGAATACGAATTACAAGCTGATCAAGTTCGCACGCTCCAACCAGGGCACCTGCATCAATCAGAAGCCGATCGTCTCGGTCGGCGACAGAGTGGAGAAGGGCGATGTCCTTGCGGACGGCCCGAGCACCTCGGCCGGTGAAATCTCTCTCGGCAAGAATATCCTGGTCGGCTATATGAACTGGGAAGGCTACAACTACGAAGACGCCATTCTTCTGAACGAGCGTCTGGTGATGGAGGATGTCTTTACCTCCATCCATGTGGAAGAGTATGAGTGCGACTCCCGCGACACCAAACTCGGACCCGAAGAGATCACCAGAGACATCCCCGGCGTCGGTGACGATGCGCTCAAGTATCTCGACGAACGCGGCATTATCATGGTCGGCGCCGAGGTCACTGCCGGCGATATTCTGGTCGGCAAGGTTACCCCGAAGGGCGAGACCGACCTGACGGCTGAGGAGCGTCTGCTCCGCGCGATCTTCGGTGAGAAGGCGCGCGAAGTCCGCGACACTTCGCTGAAGGTTCCTCACGGCGAGAGCGGCATCATCGTGGATGTCAAGGTCTTTACCCGCGAGGCGGGCGATGAGATGAACCCCGGCGTCAACCAGGTCGTCCGCGTCTATATCGCGCAGAAGCGCAAGATCTCCGTCGGCGACAAGATGGCCGGCCGTCACGGCAACAAGGGCGTCGTATCCCGCATTCTTCCGCGGGAAGACATGCCTTATCTCCCGGATGGCACGCCGCTCGATATCGTGCTGAATCCGCTGGGTGTTCCGTCCCGTATGAACATCGGTCAGGTTCTGGAAGTCCACCTTGGCTATGCCGCGCAGGCACTCGGCTGGAAGGTTGCAACCCCGATCTTCAACGGCGCCAATGAGACGACCATCCGCGATACCCTGAAGCAGGCCGGTCTCCGTGAAGACGGAAAGAGCGTCATGTATGACGGTCGTACCGGTGAGAAGTTCGACAACGACGTTACGGTCGGCTGGGTCTACTTCCTGAAGCTGCACCATCTCGTCGACGATAAGATCCATGCCCGTTCTACCGGACCTTACAGCCTGGTTACCCAGCAGCCGCTCGGCGGCAAGGCGCAGTTCGGCGGTCAGCGCTTCGGTGAAATGGAAGTCTGGGCGCTGGAAGCCTACGGCGCCGCCTACACCCTGCAGGAAATCCTGACCGTGAAGTCGGACGATGTAACCGGCCGTGTGAAGACCTATGAGGCCATCGTCAAGGGCAACAACATCCCGCAGCCGGGCATCCCGGAGAGCTTTAAGGTTCTGATCAAGGAACTGCAGAGCCTCTGCCTGGATGTGCGCGTCCTGGATGAGGCCGGAAACGAGATCGAGCTCAAGGATGAGGACGAAGACGATTTCGTCAGCGATGTACGCGAGGAGATCTATCAGGACAGCGATGCCGAGATTCTCTCGGAAGGCTTCTCCATCGATGATGTTCCCGCGGATGAGCTCGGCGCGGATCTCGGACTGGACGATGAATATGACGATACAGAGGAGGATGAGTGATGAGTTATACACCGTTTGATGCCATTCAGATCGGCATTGCCTCTCCTGAAAAGATACTGGAATGGTCTTACGGCGAAGTCAAGAAGCCGGAGACAATCAACTACCGCACATTGAAGCCGGAGCGCGACGGCCTGTACTGCGAACGCATTTTCGGGCCGACGAAAGACTGGGAATGCCACTGCGGAAAGTATAAGAAGATCCGCTACAAAGGCAAGATCTGCGACCGCTGCGGTGTCGAAGTCACCAAGAGCAAGGTCCGCCGTGAGCGTATGGGACATATTGAGCTCGCCACGCCGGTCAGCCATATCTGGTATTTCAAGGGCATCCCGAGCCGCATGGGCCTGATGCTCGACCTGACCCCGCGCATGCTGGAGAAGGTTCTGTACTTTGCCAGCTACATTGTGATTGACCCGGGCTTCACGCCGCTGCAGAAGTGCCAGCTTCTCTCCGAGCGCGAGTACCGCGATATGCGCGAGAAGTATGAGGATGATTTCGAAGCCGGAATCGGCGCGGAAGCCATCCAGAAGCTCCTTGCCCAGATTGACTGCGAGCAGCTCGCGGCGGAGCTCCGTGAAGAGCTGAAGAACGCCAACGGCCAGAAGAAGGCCAAGCTGGTCAAGCGCCTCGAGGTTGTGGAAGCTTTCCGTCAGAGCGGCAACCGTCCCGAGTGGATGGTCATGACGATTCTCCCGGTGATCCCGCCTGAAATCCGTCCGATGGTTCAGCTGGACGGCGGCCGGTTTGCGACCTCCGACCTGAACGATCTCTACCGCCGGGTCATCAACCGGAATAACCGTCTGAAGAGACTGATCCAGCTCAACGCCCCCGATATCATCGTCCGCAACGAGAAGCGCATGCTCCAGGAGGCGGTGGACAGCCTGATCG
>JAFSLL010000264.1 GCA_017448455.1 Oscillospiraceae bacterium
ACAGGTAAGCGCCGTTTGCGTAATATATTGAATTGCAGTACTAAACCGGCTTGTCCGATGTCACAAACCAAAACCTCTTTATCTTACTCCACCATACGAGGCCCACGACTACGCGCTGCTGGGCGCCGCGGCAGACGCGGTGCTGCTGATGACCTATGAGTGGGGCTACACCTACGGCCCGCCCATGGCGGTGGCGCCGCTGCCGCAGGTACGCGCGGTGCTGGACTACGCCGTGCAGGTCATCCCGCGGGAGAAAATCTTCCTCGGCGTCCCCCTCTACGGCTACGACTGGCCCCTGCCCTACGAGCGGGGAATCACCCGGGCGGAGTCGATCTCGCCGGAGTACGCCGTCGCGCTGGCGCTGCGCCACGGCGCGGAGATTCTGTACGACGAGAGCGCGCAGTCGCCTTACTTCTACTACACCGACCGCGGCGGACGGGCCCATGTAGTCTGGTTCGAGGACGCCCGGAGCATGGACGCCAAGCTGCACCTGATCGACGCCTACGGCCTGCGGGGCGCTGGCTACTGGAGCCTGATGCGCGCCATGCCGCAAAACTGGGTGCTGCTCCACGCGCTTTATGATGTGAAAACGCTGCTTTAGTTTTGCATTTGTATTGACATTGCGCAGATGCTATTTTGTCATACAAGCAAGGACGGCGATGAAAATGGCAGGCATCAATATGAGTAAAAAACGTGTTCCCGGCGCGAAACCGACGCCGGAGCAGATTGCCAGAATTGAAGCCGCAAAAAAGCTCCCAATCGTGTATCCTAAATTCCCGGATCACATAACTATGCATCGGCGCCCTGACCTGCAGCCAGCAGCGGGGCAACCTCCATGTCCCGGTAAATCTGTTCCTGCTTTTTGAGGACTTCACCCTGTATCGGTGCTTTTCCGGGCTCCATAAAGCATTCGATCACGTCCAGCTCGTCGAGGAGTTCGTGCATGGTGTAGGTGGAGAACAAGCCCTTCTCTTCCATCCTTTTCTGGATATAGGAGAGATAGATCAAAGCAACAAACGCCACGAAAAGCTTTCCTTCCAGGAAGCTTTTGGAGGAAGTCATGGTTCTCCTCAGATTCAGCCGCTCCTTCACATTCCAGAATGCTTTCTCCGCAACATCCCGCATTCGGTAGAGTCGGAGGGCAGTGACCGGATCTTTGACTTCATTGCTAATGAGAACGAAAAATCCGTACCGTTCATGAGCGGCGTCAATGGCGTCCTGCTTAAAGGAGAGGGAGATTCCTCTTTTCGGAGTTTCCTTGACTTCAAAGTATTTGCGGTAATCCTTCTCATGCTCCGGATTTCGTTTCCCGCTCAGGAGTTCCGCCTTCAGCGTATCCATCTTTCGGTTGAATGCTTTTCCATCATCGGAAAGCTTATCCGGATTGAAGTACAGATGGAGATACATCCGGCGATCTTCCTTAATGGTATCCCCTTTGTGGGGACGGTCTTGTTCGTAATCCCAAGCTATTGTTTTCGAAAATACATACAGTTCCAGATCGCTGTTGTAGTACTCGTAGTGATCCTTCTTGTTTCCAATCTCCCGGATGAATTCCTTCGCAAAACTGAGGGAGCTGGTAGTGCCGCACAGGAATTTCAGATGCCTTTTAAATAGAGCGTTGATGTTATCGACACTGTAGTACCCGCGGTCCATGACTAGCTTGATCTTCCCGTAGCCGAGGACATCCAACTCACGAATCAGTTCCTGAATGGTCTTCGCATCCGGGATGTTTCCGGCAAGCTTCCGGTAATAGAACGGCAGATGTGATTTCTCTCCAAAAATCAGCGCCAGATTGATCTGCGGAAGATGGTCGCCATCCTTGTTCTTCCCGTACTTGACCTGCTTTAACAGCTCGGATCTGCTTGAAATGGAGGTGCTGTCATACGCCCAGTACTCTTTCTCCACCCGGCGCTTTCCCTGTAAGCGGAAGAATTGCATCTTTGCCTCTTCCGTAATGGATTGGAAGAGTTCCGTACTCCGCTGGGACGGAATGTCCTTTCCGTATGGATGCTTATGAATGGCTGCCCACTTCTTGAAGCGGAACAGCGGGTTCTGGTCTTCCAGCACCAGGTAGTAAGCAATGGAAAGGATCTGCTTATAGTGATTCGGAAAACAGATCTTCAAATCCGCTGTGACGCCGGTTTCCTCTCCGATTTGGTCAAGCAGATAGGTTGCGCCGAAGAAAAGACGTTCGGTCTTAACTGTAGGGACCGGACCTTTCCGGATAACGGGATCCGGCTCCTTCTGTGTACGGCGTTTTCCACGTCCGTCCGTAGGAACAATCGCTCCTGTAGCAGTGTCCAAACGGCCAATCAGTGTCCGCTTGGATCGGGGCTGCTTCTTCTCTTTGTCCCAGTAGGAGACAGATTCATAAACGTAAGTGATACCACTGCGCTTGTCCAACTGCTTGACCATTGCCATAGCGACCACCCTCCCATAAAACATTGTTATGTATTATAACACATAACAATGTTTTTGCAAGAGGAATAACGCGAATAATCGAAGAAAATCAACGAGTTTGCGGCAACGGTGCCAGGATTTCATAGTGCTGTGTTGCGGGAATGCAGGGTACATGGCGGAGGCGAAAGTGGTGTTCGGCTATTGAGAAAACGAAAAACCCGCGGCGTCAGCCGCGGGTTTCATTTGCTTTCTTGCGTTGTTTTTCGCGCTCGGCGTCCTTTTCCACCAGCATGCGCAGGATCCTCTGCACG
>JAFSLL010000265.1 GCA_017448455.1 Oscillospiraceae bacterium
AGACCTGCCGAGAGTGCGAGCGGACCTGCAAGCAGAGCTTTCGGGCCACTGTTGTCTACTGCCCGAAATATCTATCCAAACGAAGGAGGAAGAACCATGACGAAAGAAGAAACCATCCGGAATGACTCTCTCCCGGTCATGACGGAAAGCAAAGAACAAACAGAGGAGAAGCCACCGACAGAAGCCTCAACCGATCTGCCGGAAAGAACAGAAGGCCTGACAGCTCAGGATGTAAAAGAGACTCTCTCCCTGACTAAGGAGGGCAAGGTAAAACAGACCATGTACAACTGCGTAAAAGCACTGCTGCTGGATCCCGATGTGGGCGGGAAGCTGCGCCGCAACATGCTCACAGGGAAGATCGATCTGGTCGGAGACGTTCCCTGGAACAGGACGCCGGGATCGTCTCTGTGCGACACCGATGTCCACGAAATCGAAAGCCGCTTCGAGCTGCAGTATGATCTGAACCCCGGGAAAAAGATCCAAAACAGTATCGATATCGTCGCGAATCAGCTGCGATATCACCCGATTCTGGAAAGATTAAAGTCCTTTGTCTGGGATGGAAAGCCCCGGATCCGGAACATGCTGCATCACTTTCTCGGCGCGGAAAACAGCGAGTACACAGAAGAAGTGACAAAACTTCTGATGCGGGCGGCCATCAAACGTCTGGAGGAGCCCGGCTGCAAGTTTGATCAGATGGTCTGCTTCATTGGCGATCAGGGAGCGGGAAAGTCCACCTTTTTCCGCTTCCTGGCCATCGAGGATGACTGGTTCTCCGATGATCTGCGGAAGCTGGAAGACAAAAATATCTACGAAAAGCTGCAGGGGCACTGGATCATTGAGATGTCAGAGATGCTGACGCTTGCCAATTCCAAAAGCATTGAAGAGATCAAGTCTTTCCTCAGCAGACAGAAGGAAACGCACCGGATCGCCTATGACAAGTATGCTGAGGACCGCAGACGCAGCTGCGTCTTTGTGGGGACGACCAACAGCATGGAATTCCTGCCGCTTGACCGCAGCGGCAACCGAAGGTTTATCCCCGTAGCAGTTAATCCGGCAGAAGCAGAGGTTCACATTCTGGATGACGAAAAAGCGTCCCGGGAGTACATCTGCCAGGCCTGGGCCGAGATGATGCAGATCTATGAGAAAGACAAAGATGCTCCGCTCTGCCTGCCGAAACCGATGGAAAAACAGCTTAAAGAACTGCAACTTCAGTTCATGCCGGAGGACAGCAAGGCAGGGGTGATCCGCCGCTGGCTGGAGGAGGAAGCGCCGGAGTACGTCTGCGGCCTGATGATCTGGCGGGAAGCTCTGGGCGAGCTGGGGCAGCCCAAGACGCACGAGCTGAAAGAGATCGGGGAGATCATCCGTCACACCCCGGGATGGGAAGCCGTCAGCAGCCATCGCTTTGGCAAGGAGTACGGAACACAAAGAGCCTACAAGAATCCCGGAGGCGGCTTCCATGACATTCCGGCGGAAGCCCAAGAAGAACTGCCGTTCAATCTTGGATAGCTGCGTTTACAGTTTACAAGGAAAGTTTGAGGGAAATGTAAACGGTAAACGAAACACCCTAAGACTTTCTCTTTAGGCAGTATCCTGCTTTGCACATCCGCATCCTTTCAGTACATCGGAATTCTGTCCGTTAGGATAGCAAGCAGGGAACTTGTGCGGCAAGTTCCCGACCGCCTCCGGACGGAGACGGCTTTAGGGCGTTCCCTAAGACCCCAGGGCAACATAAGCAATAGAAAAACGCAGACAATGCCTTGACATTGTATCGGTATACCGTTATAATTTTCGCAGAAGGGAGGTGCTCACCATGACGATTCAGGATGCCATGCGGCAAAATCATATGTCTATGTACCGTCTTGCCAAGGCAAGCGAAGTTCCGTACACCACGCTGAATGATATCGTGAGCGGCAAAACGCGTTTGGAGAAATGCAGCGCCGAGACAGTTTATCGGCTGTGCCGTTCACTGAATGTTTCCATGGAAGATCTGATTGCGCCTTACATGCTCAAACGTCCCAGTTTCGAGAATTTCAAAAGTACGGTATGCCATCGCGTAAAAAGCATGGGAGACATCGCCTTTATCGTAGACACTCTGGAGCGACAGGAGATTCGGGATTACTATGACAGAAAATGGTACCCGGAAAGCCTGTATCTTCTTGCCATGTTGGACTACTTAAGCCGGGAAAACGACATTCCGCTCTGTGATGAATATGACGATCTGCGCCTGTGCAAACTGGAAAAGCCGATATATCCCGCCAGTGTCCGAGCTATCTGCGCTGCGATGAAAAACGATACCGCCATGAAGCGAGCCGCAGAAACAGCCATTCCCGAATTCGCCCGCTTCAATATCATTGAAAACGAGGTAAAAAATGTCGTCTGAAACAAGATTTGAGTTTACAAAGGAAAACATTGACGGCTTCCTGAAGGAGCTTGCCAAAGAATACAGAAAACAGGTCGGGAAGGCCATGCCGGCAGAACTGATCCTAATCGGAGGGGCTTCGGTTCTCATCAATTACGGCTTTCGAAATATGACGACCGATATCGATGCACTGATCCACGCCTCTTCCGCTATGAAAGATGCGATCCGTCTCGTTGGCGACAGGCACTCCCTGCCGAACGACTGGCTCAATGCCGATTTCAGGCAAACCGATTCGTATTCACCCAAACTGGCCGAGTTTTCGGTCTATTAT
>JAFSLL010000266.1 GCA_017448455.1 Oscillospiraceae bacterium
GGACGAAAAAAAGCTGGCAGTCAGAGCCTTTCTTGACAGGCTGTCCTGCCAGCGTTATGAGTTTGACGGTAATGAAAAGGAGTTGATCAATTGTAATTCCCGGTATGATCTCCGGCTGCTCACCCCGTGAGAAACAAATCAACCGTACCGCTGCCTCCTTATTACAGCAAACAAGCCCACCCGGTGATGTTGTCCCAACCAGAATATCGCTGTCAAAAGCTCGCTTTGATATTTCGTTTAAGGTCAACGCATCCGAGGTTCCTGCCTTTAACAGCTGTAAACTCATAGGCTATACTTTACTTTCTTTATCTGAAACAGGGCAAGAGAACGTCTTCAATAAAATCCACCCGGTCAAACACCGCGGGCTTGAAGTAGGAAGAAACTGCGACAACGATATTTTCCTCCGGATTCACATACATTACATCTCGGCTCTGTATTTTTATTCTGAAACAAATCGTTCTTTAATCTTAGCCAAAAATGCGCTGATATTATTTGGATTCATCCCATAACACCTCTCTATCTCCGCTTTTTTTGCAAGTTCATCCGTTATGTCATCATATTCTTTCTCAGATGCAAGTCCATATAAAATCCATGTCTTCGCTGAACGCTGGGATAAGAAATACCCCAAAATCTCGCAGTCCTGGCGGGAGAATTGGCCGAATCTCAGCACCTATTTCAAGTACCCTCAGGAGGTGCGGAGGCTGATTTACACCACCAACGCCATCGAGGGCTTCAACCGCCAGCTTCGGAAAGTGACCAAAGCGAAATCCGTCTTTCCCACCGATGACAGTCTTTTCAAGATGCTCTATCTTGCCATGATGGACATCACAAAGAAATGGACGGGCCGGAGGCAGGACTGGAGCACGATCTACGCCCAACTGGTGGTTTTCTTCGGGGATCGGATCCCCGAATAGCAGAAACCGGCCCGCACGTCAAGGGTAAATGCACGGCGGCTGAGGCCGCCGCCCTTGACATGCGTTCCGTTTCCTGCTTATTCTGTTGGTAAGGCGGGCGGCATCCGCCGTCCACCAGACCATATACTTTTGCTCTGTTTTTCACCGCTATTTGATGTTTACACAGAATATGGAACACTACCCAGGATTGCGGGCCCTTTTTCTTTAGAATGCTTTCATTCAGAATAAACCAACGTCAATAATTCTTAGCATGAATCTCAAAGTAGCTTTGAGGATGGGCACAGACCGGGCAAACTTCAGGAGCTTTCATTCCCACAACAATATGCCCGCAGTTCCGGCATTCCCATACCTTGACTTCGCTCTTGGCGAAAACTGCCTGCATTTCAATGTTCTTCAGCAAAGCCCTGTAGCGTTCTTCATGACGCTTTTCAATGGCGGCCACCATACGGAATTTTGCCGCCAATGCCGGGAACCCTTCCTTTTCGGCGGTAACGGCAAACCCTTCATACATATCAGTCCACTCATGGTTTTCGCCATCCGCAGCAGCAGCGAGGTTTTCGGCAGTGCTTCCAATGCCGTTCAGTTCCTTGAGCCAGATCTTTGCGTGTTCCTTCTCGTTCTCGGCAGTTTGCAGGAACAGGGCTGCGATCTGTTCGAACCCATCCTTTTTCGCCTGAGATGCAAAATACGTATATTTGTTGCGGGCTTGGGATTCTCCGGCAAACGCGGCTTCCAGGTTCTTCTCAGTCTGCGTACCGATATAAGGATTCGTTTTTACAACTTCGGGCTCAACCTTTACGAACTTCGAAGCGGGCTGCTTGCAGACCGGGCATCTGAAATCTTCTGGCAGAGGGCCTTCATGAATATATCCGCAGACTGAGCATTTCCAGGTTTCCATCGGTTTTTCCTCCTTCTTTTCTGCAGCTTCATTAAATGAAATTGTTGAAAGCAGGTATTCCGCAGCTTCAATCGGGAAACCGGGTTCCTGCGAATGAGAGATCATCTCTTCCAGAAGGGCATGCGCATTACCACTCTGGGGCAGCATATAACCCGATTCACGCAGCAGGTCTTCTGCCATGATACGGTTTGACTTTCTGATTGCTTCAGCTAACGGACCGGGCAGACCTGCTGCAATTGTTTCCTGGTCCGCTTTGCTGCCGACCAACTGTCTGAGCGCGGAGATAGCTTCATCTGTCTTGGTCTGCTGTGGCGGATACTCACGGGGCACAAGGCTGATGGCTCTGGAAGGGCAAGCATCCGCGCATGCTCCGCAGCCAATGCATTTTTCTGTGTCGATCACACTGTTCTCTGTATCTGACGCCCCTGTAGGACAGACATAGAGGCAAAGACAGTCTTTTTCACACAGTCGGACATTTCGGACCGCTACTTTTTCGCTCATATGCTCATCCTCCAATCTTCTCAAATTTGCGGTTGGGCACTTTGCACACCGGGCAAACCTCCGGCAGGTCATTGCCGATGTAAACAAAGCCACAGATGGTGCAGACATAGACCCCCGTGTTTTCCAGCATTGCGTTACCTTCCTTGGCATATCTGTCCAAAAGCGACTTGAGGATGCGCGTCACCTTTTCGCTCCAAGTCAAACTGCGCAGCGCGCCACGGTCACCATTCTGCTTTGAAACAGTGTTAGCAGCCGGGTAATTCTCATTCAAATCACTGTTGATTCGCTCGAGTAACCGTTCGAAAGACGGAACTGGATCTGCCTGGCTCTGTGACGCAAACCAATCTGCCAATTTCCGGAAAGCAGCTGCCTGTTCTGGCTTGTATTGCTTCTCACATCCTTTGGCAAAGTTTGAACACAATGCGCTCGTTTCGATGGCAGTCAGCGGCTTCATGTCCGCAGTGATGCTCGGGGCAGGAATTGTTTCTGTTGATGACCGGGACGCTCCTTCAGGAGCAAAGTCTGATTTAGCAGCTCCGCAGAGAGGACATTTCCAGTCATCCGGGAGTTCCGCCCAAGGCACGTTTTCTGCTTCATTGTACACGTATCCGCAAATGGAACAAACGTATCGCATCAGCATCCTCCTCTCATGTCAGTCGATTCAATCGTTGCAGCTTGTTTCACGCCCAATCTTTTGTTCCAGAAAAGCATTGTACCGCCGCAGATAATGAGCCGCGTTCTGCCTCTCTTTATCTGTAAGGCCCGAAAGGAACTCATGGTTGATTTGCTTCCATCCGTTATCTCGTGTTTCGTGCTTTTCATATACCTCTTTGCCAGCGGGAGTAACACGGTAGTAGACTTTCTGGCGGTTACCATCCTGCATATAAGGCTCAATAAGTCGCTTATCTACCAGTTTTCGGATCGTCTTGCTGATTGCGCCTTTGGTCAGTCGCAGGATTTTTGCCAGAGATGTCACATTCGGATTTTCCGATTCACAGATAGCTTTCAGTACATGAAGCTCGGTCGTGCCATACCCGGACAGGTTTTCCGGGTGATTGATCTCATTGAGGGTTTCCTGCTTTTCCAGGAATTCGGTCATCAGCCGATAGATTTCTTCTTCCATTTTTGACTTCTTTCCGGGTGTAATGAATTGGGGTGATGGCAATAGTATAATACAACTTGTTTCCAGATTCAACAAGTTTAATTCCGATGAATGTCTGGCCAGAAAGCTATACTTTCATATAAAACGCAAGCATTGTTACCTGAGAATCTGCTAAGCGCTGCGTTGCTGTTCTTTCTAACGCTCACCGTGCACTTTCACATATTGTACTTTATGGAAGGACTCTCTGATTTGTTTACCTGTGAAAACGGAACAGCGAAGTTTATCTACCATTCGAGAGTCTCTTCGGAGGCACTTTTCTTGTACCTTTTAACGATGAACCCACTTGACCTGATTTTGAACCCTTTTGGAGGCCAAAAGGGTTCATCATTACATTGTATCAAATAGCCGGATAAAATAGATCTCATCGTCACCAAGTCAGTCAGCCGCTTTGCCCGCAATACCGTCGACAGCCTGACCACCATCCGGCAGTTGAAGGAAAAAGGCATCGAATGCTACTTTGAAAAAGAAAACATCTGGACATTCGATGGAAAGGGAGAGCTGCTGATCACCATCATGAGCAGCCTGGCCCAGGAGGAAAGCCGGAGCATTTCCGAAAACGTCACCTGAGGCCAGCGGAAGCGTATGGCCGACGGGAAGGTGTCCATTCCGTTCAAGCACACCCTAGGCTTTAAGCGCGGCCCAAAGGGCGAATTCCTGGTAGACGAGGAACAGGCAAAAACCATCCGGGACATCTATGATTGGTTCCTCAAGGGCTTGACGCCACACGCCATTGGCGCCAGGCTGACGGAAAACGGCGTTCCATGTGCAATTGGAATTGCTGATGCTTGTACATCTGCAGCGGTAAGCGCTATATCTACAGAGCTCGGCAGACGTTTCATCCCCATACCTTTCCTGGGGCCGCTTACCACAGGAGAAGGAATACAAAGAGGGTTGTTGCAGAAGTGAATGCTTCCGTAACAGCCCTCTTTCATATGCGCATAAGACAGCACAGCCTACGAAGGCTGATGACCGTTACTGAGCAGGAATGGAAGAACCTTGATCTTCCGGAATCATCTGAAAATGTCTCAGCGCCTCCTCAATGGCCTTCTCCTTCTCCGGCGGGCATTTCGGCACACGGTTTCCCTCCGTCTTCGCCTTGTTATAGCACTCCCGCTCGATGATCCCATGCTTCGCCTTCACCTGGGCGATGTACAGGGTTGAGACATGCAGTCCTGTGTGCTCAAGGACGTAATCCTTGATCTGCTGATAGGTGGCGTCGTTCAGCAGACAGGAGGTGTCCAGGCCTTCCAGAGAGAACTCGACACGGACGGGTTTGCTCGATATCTCACCCTTGGAAAGGCTGACAACCGTCTCGACGTGCACGCTGTGTGCGAACTGGTCCACCGGCGTCACAGATTTCAGATCATAGCCGCCGTCGCAGAGCACGCGCAGGTCTCTGGCAAGAGTGGCGGGGTTGCAGCTGACATAAACGATCCGTTTCGGAAGGACTTCCAGAATCGTCTGCAGACATCGCGCATCGCACCCTTTCCGGGGCGGATCCACGACGACAACATCCACCAGTTCTTCCGGGGAAAGCTCCGGATGTTCCTTCCGCTTCTTGTGCACATACGCGGGAAGCACCTCTTCCGCCGCACCGGTCTCATAAACCGCATTTTCAATCCCGTTCCTCGCCGCATTTTCCCGGGCATTTTCGATGGCCTCCGGGATGATTTCAACCCCATACACTTCTCTCGCGTACGGAGCGAGAAACAGAGAAATTGTACCGACGCCGCAGTACAGATCCCAGACTGTCTCATGGCCTGTCAGCTGCGCGTATTCCAGCACCTTCCCGTACAGCTTTTCGGTCTGGCGCGGATTGACCTGGAAGAAGGAGCGCGCCGAGATCGCAAAGCATACGCCGCTGCCGTCGGGGCGCAGCAGCGTATCCTCGATCGCCTCAGGCCCCGCCAGGACGCGCGTGCTGTCCCCGAGAATCACATTGGTGCGCTTCCGATTCGTATTCAGAACGACAGAGGGGACGCCCAGTTCCTGCAGAGCACGGACCAGCCGGTCCTCCTTCGGCAGGCGCTGCGCATTGACAATCAGACAGACCATGGTCTGTCCCGAGCGGAAGCCGGAGCGGATCAGCACATGCCGCACCAGCCCCTCTCCGCTGTTTTCGTCATAGGCCAAAACGCCTTCACGGCGCATGTAATCAAGTACTGCGTCCAGTATGTTTCTGTTTTCCTCCGGGCCCAGCAGACAGTCCTCACAGGGAATGATGCTGTGCGTGTGTCCGGCGTAAAAACCGCAGGCCAGCTCTTCCCGGCCGTTTCTGCGGATCACACCCACCGGCACCTGCGCCTTGTTACGGTAGCGCCACGGCTCCTCCATCCCGATGATGGGCTGCAGCACCGCGTCGATCTCTTCCGGCGCAAAGCCGCCCAGGCGGATCAGATCGCTTCGGACCTTGTTCTGCTTGAATTCCAGCTGCTTTTCGTAAGACAGTGCCTGAATCTGACAGCCGCCGCAGGGGCGGCTCACCGGGCAGGGCGCCTCCACGCGGTCCGGAGAGGGCGTGATGATCCGCACAAGCCGCGCGAAGCCGTACTGCTTCATCGCCTTGATAATCACCGCCTCCACCGTGTCGCCGATCAGCGCGTCCTTGATAAAGAGGGTATAGCCGTCTGTGCGGCCGATACCCTCCCCGTTTTCACCCATATCCGTGATCGGCACGGTCACTGCCATGCCCTTCTGAAAAATCGTGCGGTCTGTCATGTCCTTCTCACATTCGAATCCACAAGATTCTGGAAGCCGAGCCATTCCTGCTCAACCGGTTTCTCCAGAAGCTCCTTGAAAATCTCCATTTTGGCATCTGTATTATCGGCAAAATTCAGCGCTGCCGCCTCAATGATTGCGGGCTTTTTCGGAGAGCCGAACTCATATTCACCGTGATGTGCCAGAATGCAGTGACGCAGCTCCGCGGAAAGCAGCGCGGGAAAATCCGGAATCTCCCGCAGCTTCTCATCAATCATCTCCACGCCGATCACGATGTGCCCGATCAGCTGCCCGGCATCCGTGTAATCGTTCTTCGGGAAGGGCGAGAGCTCCTGCGTCTTTCCGACATCATGCAGGAGTGCGGCCGCAATCAGCAGATCCCTGTTGAGGATCGGATAGGCGCCGGCGAGATAATTGCACAGGTTTGCCACGCCCAGCGTGTGCTCCACGAGTCCGCCGACATAGCCGTGGTGCACGGCCTTCGCGGCAGAGGAAAAGCGGAAAGCTTCCACAAAGGCGCGGTCTTTGACAAAAAACAGCTCCAGCAGCCGGTGCAGATGCACGTCCCGCACCGACCCGGCCAGACGCAGCAGTTCTTCATACATCTCGTCGACGGAGCGGTCCGATACGGGAAGATAATCCTTCGGATCATACTCTCCCTCCCTGCAGCGCCTTACGCGTTTGACGTTCAGCTGCAGCTTTCCCTGGAAAACCGTGACATCACCGATGACATTGATATAGTCCAGCTCGTCAAACTCGTCGATCCCGGCACTTCCCGGGTCCCAGATTTTGGCATCCACGCTTCCTGTCTTATCCTGCAGCGTGAGGCTCTCATAAGCCTTTCCGTTCTTGGTCACCAGCGACAGTTTCTTTCTGCACAGATAAATATCGTTGACGCTGCTGCCTTCCTTCAGATCCTGAATATACTTCATATACTGCTCATTTCTCCTTGCTGTCTTCTATTCCACAACCTGCTTCACGGTCACGGTCAGCTCCATCTGCGCCGGCTCCTCCGGCCCGCTCCGGACCAGCAGGACCGTGATTTCCTGATCCGGCTCCGCCCTGCCCAGTGCCTCGATCAGATCCGTGTAGCCTGTGATTTCATCCTCACCCAGCTGAGTAATGACATCGCCGCTCTGAATACCGGCCTCCATGGCCGGAGAATCCATATCGATACTGGTAATATACGCGCCGATCGGAAGGCCGCTCTCCTCGCTGATTTCCTCCGTCACGTCCGAGCCGTGGACACCGAGATAGGCGGGCAGCTGGGCGTTGGAAAGCTTTTCAATGAGCGGCTTGAGCTCTGTGATTCCCAGGGCGCACAGAAGGTTCGGCGTCGCGGAACTGCGGTACTCCATGTCGATCACGCCGATGACTTTCCCGCGCAGATTAAAGACCACGCCGGTCGCGGCCACGCTCCCGTAAATATCCGTGGACAGGACCTTATAGACCGCATCGGAGGGCAGGTTGGTCAGACTGCTGCCCGTGATCATGCCAAAATTCAGGCCGCCCACCGTCCCTGCCGGCGCCCCGATCACGATGATCGGGCTTCCGACCAGATCCGGACTGATGGAGCTGCCCAGCTCCGCGACCGAATAGGCAGGGTTCTCTTCCGTCTCCGGAAGATTTTCCTTGTGCAGTGTCAGAATCTGCAGCCCGGACTGTACGTCCATCTGCCGGATTTCGGAGGGATAGCTGCTTCCGTCCGAGAGCGTGATCTGAATGCTCTCCGCATCCCGCAGACTGCTGTCTTTGGACAGGATCAGCAGCTCGGTCTCGGTCTCGGCGATAATCAGGCCGGAGGAGGTGCCGCGGTTCTCATAAGGGTCGTTGAACCAGTCGGTGTCCGATGTGACGGAGGAAACAGAGACCATTGCCGTGGAGAGATCTCTGGCCAGCAGTCCCAGCGTCTCATAGGTCTTTTCATAGGTCTCGATATTGTCGGTCTGCTGCTGCATGACCTCGCGCACCTGGCGCTCCAGATCGGCGGGATCAATCTGCGAAGACAAGGCCTGCGCCTCGAGCTGTTCGCGGATCTGGGCCTCCAGCTTGGCGGCAGTTGCCTCCGCAGCCGCCTCGGCAGCCGCATTTTCCGCTTCTGTCACAATCTGTTCGTCGTCCGCCAGCATTTCTTCCGGAGACATTTCCTCGAAGGCTGTCTCCTCCGGAAAGGTAATCGGCTCCGCGGGGGGCACGGGATTCAGCATGTTGCTGAAATACGGCTCCAGAAAAAGGAAAACAAAGCACGCCACCGCGCCGAACAGCACGGCGAGAAAGCCGGTCGTGAGCGTGCGCCGCAGAAGCCGCCTGCGGTTGATCGGGCGCTGCTTGATCTGCTCCTTCATGTAATCGGTATTGACTTCCATATTCTGCGTTTCTTCAGCGCTTTTCAGTTGATCTTCGTCCATTAAAACCTCCCGGCGCGCATATTTTTTAGATTTTATCATATTTTGTTCGCTTATATCAATTATTTCTTTTAATATATCTTTAATTTGAATTGGCACTACATTATACTCATCTAATTCTTTTTTATCAAACCATGCA